>CAZWHR010000001.1:0-47421 GCA_964633675.1 uncultured archaeon
AATAAGACGCCTTCCTCTATTATCTTCTTGAAGATTTAGTTCTTCTATATGGGCTGTTGAATCCTTTATCAGAAGGTTCATAAGCTCTCCTGTACCTGATACAAAGCTCAGGTCAGCTACTTCTCCGAATCGTTTTCCCTCTTCTTCTGATACTATTGTCTTGCCCATAAGGTTCTTTCCTCTGACTTCTCCTGACATGTATGTCACCTGTATATTCCTTTGTGGTCGGGATTAATAAATGTTACCAGCCCTTACTTGATGAAATAGGAATAGGATCTCCCTTCTTTCTCTCTGTCTACCACATCGTTTTCCATAAGTCTTTTTAGAATGTTATTAATCGACCTGATTGCATGTGACCTACTTCTATAGTCTTCAAAACCGAGGCTATCCACTATATCGCCCGAGCTACACGAGTCTTCGTCTTTTAGGACAGTTAGTACTTTCTCCTGCTTTGGAGTTAGGCTCAAGTCCTCTATATCTATTTCATCTTCTGAACTTTTTTCCTCTATCTCTTCGGAGTCTTCATATCGGGCGAACTCATCCTTGTCCAGTATGTTTTCCACGTCTTCTTCGTCTATTATTGAGAGATCCTCACGTGCAGCATGGACAACACATTTGTTGCAGGCTCGTATAACCTCTCTAGGAAATCCTGCCGTCTTTTCATATATCTTTACAGCTGCCCCTGTGGTTAGGGGTTCTAAGGAGGAACCACCAGACCTGTCTATCCGTCTTCGTATCAGTTTTATTGATTCATCTCTGTCTAGAGACTCCAGATTTATAGAGGCCGTGGCTCTACTATGTAATGTCTCTATTTCTTCCTTGAGGCGTTCTTCAAATACGGGAAGGCCTGCAGCCACTACAGATAGATTCTCTACATGGTCTATAGCGGTTCTGACCCATCTAAGGACATCGGTAGATGCTTCGTGACTCTCATCTATTATAAGAAGAGCAGGCTGATCGAATTTCCTGTCCAACTCCTCGTGTAGATTGTATAGCGAATAGGACTTGAATAAAGAGGAAAAAAGTCCGGGCTTTAGGACTTCCTTCTTCAGGTAGTCTAGAAGATCCTGGTTATTCTTAGGTGGCTTAGGCATATAAAACACTTCACGGCTTTCTTCATACTCTGAAGCCAGCCATTTAAGAAGGTTCGTCTTACCTGCTCCGGTGTGGCCAGTGACTATTGAGAACTTATTACCCGCTGATATAGCGTCCTGAACCCTTTTTATTTCCTCTTTATAACCCACCAACAGATCCGAATATATTTTGAAGTTAAAGGGATTTTCCTCCCATCCAAATTTGTTCATCCATTCATCCATGCTTATTCACCGTTTCACTTTGAGTTCATTTGACCCACGTGCATAAAAATGTAGGGGTATCTGTTTCTTTCACACCCTCTTCACAGAACCCTACTTCAGATGTGAAGTAGACCAAATTATTTATGTGTTCCGGTAGCTTTTTTTTTACGATGTCAAGACGTCTTTTTATATCCATCGATATAGAGGATGAAGAAACCATCAAAGCCCTGAAAAAATTTCAAGATCAAGTATCTGGACTAGGACTGACCCGCCCTTCTAGCCCTGAAAACTTTCACATCACACTGAACTTCATCGGCGAGGTATCTGAAGATAGACTAGAACCCCTAGTTCAAGATCTTCGGCAAGTCAGATTTTCTTCATTTGAATTCATGGTAAAAGGTGTGGGTGTGTTTCCTGAACTTGATTTTATCAAGGTAGTCTGGGCGGGCATCGGTAAGGGTAGCCCCTCTATGTCTTCCCTTTCAAGCAATATTAGAGATTCAATAGACCAAGATCTGGTTCAGGAGAGAGAGTTTCATCCTCATGTCACTCTCCTTCGTGTGAAAAACATAGGGCGTGAAGATAAGGATGAACTTCAGGAACTTGTTAATGAAGGGGAGGAAAGACTGTTTGGGGTGCAGAAAGCAGAAAGGTTCTACTTGAAGGAGAGCGTCCTGAAGAGTGAAGGCGCCAGACATGAAACTATAGAGGAATTTGATCTAAAATGAAGGTCTCAAACTATATAGCGGTTTCTCTGCTGGTCTTTGGACTAATATTGCTGGGTGCTGCAGAGGTATTTTATGCTCCTGTGGAGATATCGCCTTCGGAGATAGATAAGTCCCTTCTGGGTGATAGAGTTATTACTGAAGGAACTATTACGGATATCACAGATCTGGAAGATATCACGTTTCTCAAGATTAAGCAGAATCCTGATCTGAAGGTCGTGAAGTTCACGCCAGACTTGGACGCAAGCAAGGGAGATAAGGTTCTAATAGAGGGGGAGGTTGACCTGTATCAGGGAGATGTAGAGCTAATGGTTGATGAAATCAAAGTGAAATAGATCTAAAGTTAAATGTGCTACACAACTATCTTCTGATTCTGGAAGACCGCTTTCTTGGTCACTAGAGATACATTGCTTTTTTCCGGACCATAGAAGAACTTGTGGTTCTCAAGTAGTTCGAATATATTTCCAACAAACATACCGCTTTCTATGGCTCTTTCTTCTCCTTTAGAAAGCTCAAATCCTGTTGTTATGTTTAAAGAAAAGTCTCCAGAGGTTTTATTGGCTGTATGAACTCCTGCAACATCTTGTATAATTATAGCGTCATTTAATTCATCCTTTTTTCCTTCTTCTCCTTCGAGAACCATATTTGTAGGGTTTATGTGAGGGAGGGATCTATAGCCTCCGGAGGCGTTTCCTGTGGATTCTACGGACTCTCTTTCAGCTCGTTTAACATCGTATAGATAGCCATCTAGAACTCCGTCTTTAACCAGTTCGGTGTTCTTTGAGGGAGTTCCTTCACGGTCAAAGCTCCGGCTGTTCACGCCACCTTTCCTCAATCCTTGATCCATTATGTGAATGCTGTCTGAAGCAATTTTTTCTCCCTTCTTATTGTGGAAAGGAGACTTACCTCTCTGCACTCTCTCTGCACTGAATGCGGGATAGAGGATTCCGGAGAATATCTGGTACTGTGCATAGGGTGTGAGGACTATTGTCCTTTCACCCCCTTTTTCTAGTTTTTTCGGGTTAGATGATCTATGGAGCAGCTCCAGTGCCTCTTCTGCAGTTCCGGTAGGATTATGCTTGTCTCTACTTGTCCTGAAGAAATACTTGGATCTTCCATCTTTGTTTGCCGAGAAGAAGGAGCTGAAATAGGTGGATTTTCTCTGTCCCTTAAGCCCGGAAGAATTCATTATATACGAGTTTCCAATTACACGTGAAGTTGATCCCTCGGAGAAAATTGCTTCTCCTCGAGATATTGCTTTCTCTGTTAACGCTATTAGTTCTTTTTCTGTGGTTTCTGCTACATCCTGATTGAAGACACCTTCAACCTGTGGAAAACTTGATTTAAGAGGAAAAGATATTATAGGTGTCTGTGATAGCCTTGATAGCTGTACTGCCTTTTCTGCGGCATCCTTTATTGAATCAGGGTTGGTTGTATAGGAAAAGCCTACTTTGTTATCCACTAGAGCCCTTATACCGATACCCTTGAGATTCTCTGTTGTAACGTTTTCTATTTCGTCCTTAGACACTTGACAGTCTATGGACTCCTCCTTTTCGGCATATACTTCAAGCTGATCGTATCCACCTATATCAAACGCTTTCTCCATACTCTCAAACATCTATCCCACCACCATTTTTTTTACCTTCATATGAGGGGAACCCGTGTCCACATACACTGTCTGTCCTGCTTTACCGCAGTAGCCAGGATCTCCTATGTTTCTGTCCTGACCCACCATTTCCACCTTCTCCAGTACTTCAAGAGTCTTCCCTGATATAGAAGGCCCTCTAACTAGTTCTCCTATTTCTCCATCCTGGATACGGTATGCATGGGTGGTTCCGAAGGTGAAGTTGCCCTCTGCAGTGGCGACCTGCCCACCCTTGAATCCTTTGAGATATATGCCCTCTTCTATACTTTCTATTATCTCTTCTTTTGAGCTTTCCCCATTCTCGAAGAACGTGTTTGACATCCTTGGCAACTGGCTACTGTTGAAAGACTGGGCTCTGCCGTTTCCAGTAGGTTTCACATTCATCCTTGAACAGGTATCTTTGGAATGCAAGTAGCGTTTAAAAACACCGTTCTTTATTATCTCGGTTCTCTTGGCCTTCATACCTTCATCATCAAACCGGTAGCTGCCGTGCTTCTCGTCTAGAGTTGAATCATCAACTACTGTGATATTTTTAGAACCTATCTTTTCCCCTTTTAGCCCTTCGAAGGTTGAATCTCCAGATATGACTGTATCAGCCTCGGAAGCATGACCTACAGCTTCGTGAGCGAATAGACCTCCTAATTTGTCTCCCATAACTACCGGCATTTTGCCTGTAGGCGGTCGAGGAGCGTTTAATATTTCAAGTGCTCTGTCGGCAGATTTTTCAGCCAGTGATATTGGGTCAGCCTCCTGGAAATGCTTCATACCGTTCACCGAAGCAGATCTTTCGAGATGTGTTTCTATCTTGTCCTCTGATTTGGCTGTTGCGTAGCAGTATATAGAGAAGTGTGTCGGCCTCTTCTCTATAAAAGAACCCTCGGAACTCAGAAACATGTATTTTCCTTCTGAGTCACTGTATCTAACTCTTGAACTTTTTATCTTCTCCGATCTGTTCCGTATAGTCCTATCTGCATCTTCCAGTATAGCAAGCTTCTGTTCTGCCTCCATATTTCCGGGAGGGATACTCGCCCTACTCTTAAGCTTTTTTTCAACGGTGGGATATTCTTTTAAGCTATATTCTTCCCTGTTTGAGTTCTTTTTAAGAAATTTTGCAGACTTGACTGCCTTTTCAGTTGCTTTTTTAAGGTTTTCAAGGCTGTTTGTGGATGAAAAACCCCAAAAACCCTTGTAGAATGCTCTTATTCCTACACCTTGATCCTTCCCCGCGCTTATATCCTCCACTTTTCTGTCTTTGACCTCTAGCCTGTTAATATCGAAGCTTTCAAACCGTACATCTGCATAATCGGCTCCGTTCTTCTGTGCATGGTCGACAGCATTCTCAAGTTTACCTCTCATTTTTCTTACCTCTAAAATGTTTGGAATCTATATCTGTAGCTTTCCGCCTTCCATCACTCTCCGATCTCCGAAATCTATTGTAGGCTCCTTGATTATTGCATCCCAGTGAATCTCTGAACTGGAATCTCCTCCATAGGAGGTGTTATCTCCGAATGCGAAATGGCAGGTCCCCATTACCTTCTCGTCCTGTAGTATGTTCCCTATAAGTGTGGCCTTTGGGTTAGTGCCTATACCAAGCTCTGCAAGAGTGTTGGCGTTCTCCACAGTCTCAAAGGCCTCTTTTAGTCTACACTCCTCGCTGATATCTATAGCTTTATTATCCCTAATTTTTACCTCTGTACCGGGAGGAGCCATCTCCTCTCCCTGCATCTTGAGGAAATCTATCACTACTTTGCCTTCTGCTTTCAGGGGCGAACCGTCGGCTTCACCCGCTGGGAGATTCCCGAAGTCTCCGGGTTCATGAAGTACTCCTGTATCTGTGTGCCATCGATCCAGGTCAACCTTGAATCGGATATCGGTTCCTGAAGGACTCTTCACGTGAACCATTTTAGCCTCTGAGAGAAGGTTATAAAGTCTTTTAGACCTTTCCTTGATATTCTCGTAGTCCGCAAGCATGGATGTCGTGAATATCTCTTCGGTTATCCCTGGAAGGGTTGCAATTCTTGCACCGCTCTCACATGCATCTATACGCGCCTTGGTGTGGGATAGAGAATAAGTGGTAGGCGCCAGAACAACATCTGCTTCTCTCATAGCAGAGGCCACAGACCTTGGAGGCTCTGCACCATGTTGGCCGGTCTCTTCGATATCCATGAAAACAGTATTTCCAGCTTCCTCCAGACTTACAGTTTTTATAGCCTCCGCTATATTTTTGCGCTTTTCATCAGTGACTATTAGGGCTTCTTCCTCGGACTGTACATTTAGGCACTGCTTTACTGCTGTTTCAGCTCCATCTCTTAGATTTCTGGCCATACTTGTAGATTATCTATTATGTTACCTCTCCTCCTTTTTACATTATTCCCCCTACTATAGAATTTTGAACCTTATCTCGGAACGTTATCTCAGGAACCTTATCTAGAAGGTAGTTTAGAATAGTAAGGTACAAAATTAAGGATGGTAACAAATAGTAACATACAAAAACCACCAGGGCTAATTATAGTATAGATATGAAGCTCTCAAGCCCAGAATTTGATGATAACGGTCGCATACCTGAAAAATATGGATATACACATCAGAATATAAACCCAACTCTCCTTTTAGAAGAGATTCCTTCTGAGGCAGAATCTCTTGCGCTGGTAATGGACGATCCGGATGCCGTGGAACCTGCCGGCAAGGTCTGGGATCACTGGGTTATATGGAATATATCTCCGAAGGTATCACGGATAGAGGAGGACTCCACTCCTTCAAGTGCTGTAGAAGGAGAGAACGACTACGGAGAGACTGGCTATGGCGGGCCTAATCCTCCAGACGGCGAACATACCTATGTTTTCAAGCTGTATGCTCTTGACCAAGAGCTGGATCTACCAGCAGGATCTAAAAAGGAGGATGTTGAAAAGGTTATGGAGGGACATATTATAGCAGAGGCGAGACTTGAAGGTAAGTATTCACCTGTCTAGATGGCCACACTGTTTGAAGCTTTAGAGTGTTGATCATTTATGGAAACATCAACAAGAAGCTACAGGTCTAATGTAGTAACTTCTTTAATAGCTCTAGCTCTATTCTTAGCTCTGAGCTCGACTCTAGTACTTTCCGCTCCGTTGGATTCTGATTCGGGCGATAATGAGTGGAACATGCTTCAGAGGCATGTAAACCATTCGGGGTACACCAACTCAAGCTCTCCTGCGAATATAGTTACCTCTTTCCTTGACTCAAATGATGTTGATGCTTTGTCGGGTATGGCTGTAAACAGGGATTTTGTATATTTTGGAGGGGTTAACAACAGCATGGGTCTTTCCCGCAGTCTTTACCAGTTAAATGCTTCCGATATACATCAGAGTATAGCTGAGTTCAATAAGTCTGGGCCTATAAGCTCTACACCTGCGCTTACAGATGACTATGTGTATGTCGGTTCCAACGACACCAAAGTTTACCAGCTGAATGCCTCAAATGTTTCGAAGGAAATTGCTAACTTCTCTACAGAGGGAGGTATCTCTGCGTCTCCAGCGGTTTCCAACGGAAATGTCTATATAGGCAGTACCGATAACAAGCTTTATCAGTTGAATGCTTCGAATGTGTCCGACAACATCACCGACTTCGAGGCAGGAGATAACATAAATTCCTCGGCTGCAGTAGGGAACGGCTTTGTCTATGTTGGTAGCACCGATAAAAGGCTTTACCAGCTGAACGCATCAAACGTCTCTATAGAGATTTCCAATTTTTCTACCAATGGACCGATTCTTTCCTCTCCCACGATTACCGATGAGTACGTGTATGTAGGTAGTGATGATAACACTATATACCAGTTGAATGCTTCGAATGTTTCTGAAAATATCTCTAGCTTCGAGACCGGTGGAAGGGTCAGAGGAGAGCTTGCTATATACAATGGATACCTATATGTTGGTAGCAACGATGGTAGCGTATACCAGCTGAATGCCTCCAATATATCGAATGAGATAGCTAACTTTACTACCTTATCGCTGGCGAATGTAACAGCTCCTCCTGTGATAGCTGGTGATGACGTCTATGTTGGGGCGGAGAACGATACGGATGCCCGCATATATCAGCTAAGTGCTTCCAATATCTCCAATATGAGGAGTGAGATGAGGAACTTTTCCACAAACCGTACGTCTCTTAATTCCCTTAAACCTCTGGCAGTTTCTCATGGAGTCCTGTATATGGGAGATGAGACTTCTCTGTACCGAGTTGGGAACTATAACATCACAGGGAAGTCAGCTACACTGGAGTTTAATGATTCTTTGGACTATTCATCCAGCAATTCAACGATAGTCACAGGTGATGTGGATGGCGATAACGTCACCGAGACGGTTGCGGGCACTTCGAAGGGGATAATGGTTGTAAGCTATAACGGTAGTTCCCTGGCGGTAGAGGCAAATCACAGCCTAGGGCTTAATTGTTCGGACTGTCTAGGCATATCTACAGAGCCTCTTCTAGCTGATATCGATAGAGACGGGGATATAGAGATAGTTGCAGGAGCTTATGACGACAACACTACCTATGTGTTCCGACATAATGGTTCTGGCATAACTGAGGAGGCAAGCCTCCAGCTCGATGGAAGGATATACAGTTCTTCTCCAGTTACAGACGATATTGACGATGATAATACGTGGGAGATAATTATGGGAGACGCAGATGACAGCATACACATATTGAACCATGATGGATCCTCACTTTCTGAAGAGGCAAGCTTTAGCATGGGAGGGATGCTTGCTGACCCGGTCCTCGCTGATCCTGACGGCGACAACACAACCGAGATAGTTGCGGCCAGCCTGAATAAGAACCTGTATGTCCTTGAATATGACGGTTCAAGTATATCTGAAGAGGACAGCTTCAACACCACCAATATACTTGAGTTTGAACCTGTAGTGTCCGATGTTGACGATGATAATTCCCAAGAGATAGTGTTGGACAGGTGGAATGTCTCTATTTTTAACCACAGCGGTAGTCAATTGAGGGAGGAGGGTTTCTTTGACAAGGGTTGCCCTGTTACTACCGGTGTATTGAACCCACGATGTATGAAACAGAACGGTTCCAGCCTTGCGACCGCTGATTTTGACGGTGATAATGATACCGAAATTTTCACGGGCGGATCAACCGAGGTACACCTACTTCGCCATAACGGTTCGGATATAAGGGAGGTGGACAGCATGTCGGTGGAGAACCCCGTTATGAGCGAGCCCTTGGTGGTTGATGTAGATGGAGATAATATAACCGAGGCGGTTTTCAAGGATCAGGAAGGTATCATGTACGTCTTCAGCAAGAGTTCCCCTATCCAGATGGAGCACAGGAACGATCTTGAGAGGAGTGGCACTATAAGGGCAATAGATGAGGGAACAGTGGTTGATAGAAGCTCTGGTGGCGGCCTTGAATTCGGGGCCTTTTCCTTGTATTATTACATAAAGCACCTACCTACCATGGTGGCGATTATATTGATGTCTATAACCGTACTTGCATGTCTCACTCTCGTTCTTTCGATGTTCCTGCCCAAGAGGTTCCACAGGTTTGCCAGTCTGAGGGTTTTGAGGTATGGCTCGGTTACTGTTCTCTTTGTCTCTCTGGCAGGTGTGGGTGTCTATGCCGCCAGCAGTATAGGTTCAAGCGCCATATCAGACTACAGCGATGCAGCGGCCTGCGGAGATATTACTGGTAGCGGCAGTTTTGCACTGGTGGCTACTAACGGTGAGAGGATAAACCTGAAGACCGAACCTGCCCCGATTCCCGGGGATTGTGGGGATGTGGTTCCTATACCTCCTGGCGACGGTAATGGAGGTAACGGAAATACGGGTAACCCTAATCAGGGCCAACAGGGTAATGGAGGAGTCACAACTGGCGGGGGAATATCGGCTAAATCTGCCGTTGTTTCCGGGGAGATATTCCGTGAGAGACCTCCGCAGTTCCGAGGCCTAACTACGCAGACCCTCAAGGTAGAGGTAGCTAATTGCAGACCTGGAAACGAGTACCTGTTTGAGTTCGCTGATCCTCGACATGCAGCTATAACCGATGTTGAACGAGGTGGAGGAATAAGAGGACTAGGAGGCTGTAAGTTCACTCTTTCACTGATAGCCAGGCCTATAGGGATTCTAGGGCTTCAGGAGATTCAGTTGGTGGTGTCGGAGAAGCGGGAGGAGTTCGTACAAGAAGTAGATAGGCCTAGTGTCCCTGTAAGAGATAAACCAGGTATATTTAGCATAAGCAGGTCGGGAACTATGCCTACGAGAGGTAGGTGGTTCGGTTTCAAGGTGCATGGTTTCATGCCCGAAGATATGGGTCTTAGACTAACTAATGCTGGCGGTCTCCCCATTTCTGTGGAGGAGGTGGATGCTGAGAGTATCACCAGCGGTGAAAAAACCGAGTTGGGTGAATCCGAGGACTTGATAGAGAAAGCTGTAGAATATATAGACGATTGGACCAGAAAGGTTTGGTTGCGTATACCTGAAGACTATGGAGGCAGCCAACAGCTAGATCTGGAGCTGATGTCTGAGGACACTCCGATACACAGGTTCAGACAGGCTGTCCACGTACCTCAAAACTCCTTCATACAGGCTACATCCATAAGACCTGAGGTTGAGAGGGATAGAGCAGCTATATTTGGATTCGGTAGTGGAGGTGGTGGAGGAAATTGGATGAAGTTCCTGTTCAACCCGAGTAATCACTGTCTAAATGAGCTCGGTGATGAAGAATGTGCACAACAGTTCAAAGAAAGCCTTGAAGAGTTTGGGCTGGATGAAAACATAGATATAAGCAGTTCTACTCCAGGCAGCCTAACCATATCATTTGGCGGTACTAGCACCAGAAACTTTCTGAGTGGCGGTATAGGGGCATGCATATCCGGAGCTAACAGATACATAGGCAAGGTATGCATATATGAAAAAGGGAGGCAAGAGTCGCTGAAGGAAGCTAAAAAGGAATGCAGGAACTCATTTGACAGCAGGGAGGATCAGAATGAATGTATAGAAGCTGCATCTCAAGCACACGATCTTATATCAAACTGGGGGGCTTTCAGACACTGTGAGGAAGAGGTAAATTCTATTGAGGATGCTTGTAATTGCCTGCCAAAGGAGATGTTTGAGAGATGTAAGAGCAGGCACCCTGGCGAGTTGTCGGTTGAACTATCAGATATACCGCGGAGTTTCGCAATATCTGACCGAGGCTCTCGACAGGTCGCCTTCAAGCCATCTAACCTGAAGTACATGTTTGCCAGGGAGAACTCAGAAAAAGGAACTATGGATATAATACTGGCAACTTCGGATAAATCGGTGACTTTCAGAAATGTAGGCATAAACTATGATTCCATATATGCACTGGATATAACCCCTGTACCGGATAACTGCAACGCAAACTGCAAGGCCGATGATGACTATACTAGAGGTCAGTGTTCACAGCGGGAACTTGGAGGGGACTGGGTGAAGAAACCTAGTCTAGGTGACTGCGCAGGAAATAAGGAATGTTATTGTAAGGAAAAGACCTCCAAGACTTCTTCCGCTCCAGCACCGGAAGACGCTACCGAGACGCTTGTTTCCCTTATAGGTAGGAAGGAATATACGCAGGACTGGCAGGAATATACGGTTTCGACGGAACTCTGTAGATCTTCTCCGGCCAAATGTTTAACAGGCATATTTGACAGCTTGGGATTGAGTGATAGTGTAAGGATACAGAGATCGAGTGCCCTAGACGCGAAAGTATCGGTAGGCGGTGAGTCCTACAGTTTCAACCCTTCGAAGCTTGAAACTGTGTTCATGAATAATGATAGAAGCCGTATCATCCTCCTGGCGGATAGATCCGTGTCGATTGACCTGTCCGAGGTTGCGGTTGGAGAACTCAATATCCCTGAAGATCCATTTGAGACCAGATTGTCCGGTTTCGATATCGGTATTAGGAACAGAGGTGGCAGGGAAGTATCGGTGAATGCAGATATGCTGTTCACCCTGAAGTCGGAAGATAGTATAATGAAGTGGATTGTTGAGGACAGATCTAGTCTTCCTTCTGCAGAGGTAGCACCAACATTTTTGGACAGCATATTCAATGCTGTTGGTAATGGGATTAGGACAGTAGGGAAAAACACTAGGAGAATGTTTGGCAACCTTTTTGACCTAGTCAGCTTTGATTGATAGGAGGTGTGAAAGAAAAAATGAAAAGAAAGATTAAGGCGCTGACGGTGATGTTGCTGATAGCATTGGCTATGCCGACAGTTTTTGCGCAGGAGGATGCTAATGCTAGCAAAAGCGCCACTGTAGGCGCTGGAGATGAGGAAAGGCTTCATTTTGAAGTTCCGGACGAGTTCCAAGACAAGGAAAGCTTTAGGACTGTATTGAGACTGGAGAGTGGCAGGTCCATACTAGTAGAGAAATCACCTCCCCTGACCGATAGGACCTGGATAGGGCAGTTCGTGAAGATAGGAGGTCCTGACAGCAACAGGGTTGTTGACCCCAATACACGCGTAATCTATCAGGTGGTTCCCAACGAGCAAAAGATAGCTATAGGCGTAGTGAAAGGATCTCTGGATGAATCTCACTTCTATATAACCATTCCCTCTCTCTCCGCAAATGCGTATCCGAAACCGGTACAGGACGAGTCTCCCATTGTAGTCTCTCCAAAGAGATGTGACAGTGTGCTGGTCACCCGTCCGGTAGAAGAAGGAGAGGTATTCAGATACCTCTCAGGCTTCCCTTGTAGAGTGCTTTCCGCCAGGGGAGGAGTTCCTGATAGAACTGTTTCCGCTCTACTTGGTGAGAAGGTGGAGCTAGGCCAATTAGAGGAGGGCGAGGTGGTGCAGTTAGATTTCCAGAACAGCAAAAACCTTAGGAACGTCAAGATAACAGCTGGAGGCAGTGTGGAGGATGGCGCTATAACTATGAACCAGGTAGATGAAGAGGAATTAGATAGGGAGAATATAGGAGATGTAAATGAGGAGGTTGTCTCGTACTTGAGAGCTGATCTCGAAAATATAGAGGATTCGGATATAAGGAACGCATACTTCACCTTTTCGGTTGACAAGGATAAAGTGGATGCTTCAGCTGAGGGGGAGGTTGTCATGATGAGATATCGCGATGAATGGCGCGAATATACTGCTAGGCGGATAGGGGAGACTGACGACAAGTACCTGTTCCTAGCAAGCACTCCCGGAATGTCATACCTAGCTATAGCGGTAAAAGAGGTAGATACAGATGTGTCCGATTTTAAGGTGGGAATAATTACATTGCTTGTTTTTGCAACGGTGCTGGTAGTTGGAGGTGTGTGCTGGGCTCGTCGAAAGAAGGAAAAACGTAGAGATGATAGAGGTGGTGAGGATGCAGCATAGTTTTAGGGAACCGATGGATAGTTCTGAAGCTTTAACCAGACTATGGAAAGCGGTTGCTATTTTACTGCTAGTTTTATCATTCACAGCTATATCTGCGTCTGCACCCGCTAATCTTGACAACCCCGCCATTGATGAAGCAGTAAACGTAACACCTCCTGTAGAACTTTCTGTGAGATATTCACACCCTAGAATAACTAACAACAATATTATATTCTTTAGAATATGGGATAACAACACTTATAGCCGTATAGGTTCCTGTAGAGTTAAATCCGGTTCTCGATGTGGGGTAAACTGGACAAATCTAAAGCCTGGCTCTAGTTACAGGTACAAGGCAATGGTAAGAGTGGGTAGGAATCTATCTCGGAGCGAGACCTGGAGATTCACGACTAAGCCTACCCCGCCTCCAGAAAGCCTTAACTGCCAGTGTGTTACAAGCGGAAGTCATGAGACGGGGGAGGTGAGCTTTGATTTCAGCTGTGGCAGAGATCCTGATCGTGTAAAACTTATAGGAGGTGAGGGAGGATGGAAGGATCCTAGTAGCTTCTTGCCATATTCTGTTGATGTAGAGAAACATAATGCAAGCATGAACGAGACTATAAGGTCTGAGTTCATGCTACAGAGGCGTAATGGTAGTAGAGTAGTTGGAATAGATAGAAAGACCTGTAGTGCGGAGTTAAGACATCCTAAAGAGAGTTCTGATACCAATATTTCTGGCCCTGATTATCCTGATAGGGATACTCCGGACTGGGCTTTGTGCAAGAATCCCGAAAAATGCCTTATAGTGAATGGCACCGAGAAGTCCCTGCACGGCATCCAGAACTACAAGAAGGTGCTGGTCATAAACGGTGGTGTCCTCCATGTAACGGATTACCGAGAGGGGGGTGGGAAACTGGTTCTTGCCTCTGACAGCATATATGTTGATTCTAAATCCAGGATAGATGCTGAAGGACGTGGACTTCCCGGGGGTGAGAGCCCTATATGTTACCCTGATCGTGACAAGCCTAAGATAGGAAGAAACGGTACAGGTATATCTGAAGGGGAGGGTGGTGGAGGAGCAAGTGGGAAGACTCATACCCCTGTAGAACGGAAGCGTTCCGATGTAGGTGCTGGCGGAGGTGGCGGTGGTCATGCGGCCAGAGGTGTGCATGGGGATCCTTCCCACAACCAGAACTTATGTGCAGGCGGACTACGTGATGCTTCCTGCTGGGCTTTTGGCCCCAAGGCCGGTAGAGGGGGGAGACCATACGGATCGAGATACGGTTCAAAGAACTTTCTAGGTTCTGGGGGTGGAGCTGGAGGCTGTGGAGCCTTAGCGGACATCCCTAATACAAAGTCAGGTCCAGGAGGTAGGGGTGGTGAAGGCGGAGATGGGGGTGGAGCTGTCACCTTGAAAGCAAGAGATGTTATTATTGAAGGAGTTATAGATGCCGATGGAGAGGAAGGAGGAGCGGGAGAAGACGGTAGAATGCCTGTAGAATCGTTTGATGAAGATAGATGGGATCCTGTTAAAGGAACTGCTGGAGGAGGAGGTGGAGGCGGAAGCGGGGGCGGTATAAAGATAATTGGGAAGAAAGTCGATATTCCCGGGTCTCTCACTGCCAAAGGTGGCGAAGGCGGGAGAGGCGGTAGCGAGAATATTTTCCTAAATTCAACTCCTGAAGACGATAATCGGGAAGTTAGATCATTTGGCCGGAGGATGGAAGGAAGGTTGCTTCCTTATAGCTTGGTATCTGGTATATCCAATACTAATTCCCGACAGGGTGGGGCGGGTTCAGGAGGACGTATAAAGATATTTTCAGAGCGTACGATTCGAGCCGATCACACCCTAGGAAATAAAGAACACCCCTTCTATAAGGGGATAAATAATCCTATTATTGATAGTCTTGGAACTTTAATTGGCTATGAAGCTATACCTTACAATAGAAAGAGAGGAACATTCTATTCAGATGATATAAAATACAAAGAACCTCAAATAAGTCCTTTTGTGGTTTCAGAATCTGCTCCTGACCTGGTGGCGGGTAATAGATCTAGTACCGTATCCGGAGATAAGATATACGACGAAGTAAGGGTTGTGAACGGGAGCACCTTAAGAGTAAGAGATTTTGAGAAAGGAGACAACACTACCGGCAGACTGAATATAAAAGCAAATACTGTAGTAGTTGACGAAGATTCCCGTATAGTGGCGGATGGATCAGGATATTCTCCAGGTTCTGGGCCTGGAGCACCGACCTCAAAAAGAGGTAACGGAGGAGCATATGGAGGCCTAGGCTACTTTAATCCTGAAAAGGTTGGTTCCGGAAGAACGTATGGTACCCAGTCCCTTATGGAGATTTCAAGAGGCTCAGGTGGAGGCGGCGGTTCTGGAGGAGGAGCCGTAGATATAAGAGCCAGGGAAATAGAGGTGAAGGGAACCATCTCCTCTAAAGGTAAAAACAGCAGTGACGGAGGCGGATCTGGTGGAGGCGTAATGGTTATAGGGGAGAATGTACGCCTGGATAATGCTTCAGCTAGAGGAGGGGGTGCAGGAGGCGGTACAGGTCTTAGTATAGGGGATCAGGCTGGTGGCGGTGGGGGAGGCAGAATCAAAGTATTTGCCGAACACCTGTCAGGTAATCAGCGTTTTTCCGTTTCAGGGGGAGGTTCCGAAATCTTTGAGAGTAAGGGGACTATATGGAAGGAATCTATAGATTATCCGGACGTAAATACCTCTATACTTGATGATATAGTTCTGACGCCGGGAGCCTCGTTCGATGTCTTTGCACAGGTTAGTGGAGAACCTATACTTGCTAGCAGAGGTGCTGTAGTTCCTTCTGCATGTAATGTTACGGTTAAGGATAGGGATGGAAATGCTGAAACCTACCGTATGGATATGGATAAGCAGTTTGGGGATAGAGAAGAAGCTCAATGTATATACACCGGAGTCTCTGTAGAGGACAATAAGGGCTGGAACATCTCGGACCGGCTGGAGGTTGAAGTCAAGGTCATGTTTGATACAGGAGACCAGTATTCCAGGTCGATCCAGTATTCGTTCCCTGTGGAGAACCTTTCGGAGGATACCGAAGTAGGTTATATAAGTGCTCTTGTGAACCTGTCCGGAAGTTCCAAAGGCATTCCTGCTGGTGTATTTACCATAATAGCTAACACATCTTCATATAATCAGCGCATCTTAGGCAAGGTTAATAGGATTTTCAACACCAAAATTTCCAACGGTACAGCCAGCGTTAACATTGGCAATGTCTCTAGAGGCGAACGCATAGATGTAAACTTTGAGTCCAATGTCACCGATTCTGCGCTGGTATCTGTTGAGTTCACTGCTGAAAACAACATTTCAGACGCAGGATTGGATGTTTCAGAGCTGGATGAGAAGCCTGAGGGTGTGGAACCTCCTAACGAAAGTCTAATCTCAGATTACTGGCATGTAATACCTTCTAATATTTCTGAAGAGGATGTAAGAGATGTTGAATTTGTATTTGAGGTCTCAAAGGACAGGGTTGGTAGTATAAAGCATCTGGAGGATCGAGCAATACTTCTTAAGAGCAGCGGAGGAGAATGGGTGGCTCTGGATATGTCGATGGTTGCGGAGACTGAGGACAGTTTTGTTATAGAAGCAAGTTCTTCTAGTTTGTCCTATCTTGCGGTGGCTCTGAAGGAGGATATATCTCAGAATTCTGACTATAGTAGCTTTCTATCGATTAATGCCTTGGTTCTCGTTATACTAGTTTTTGTTGTCTGCATTATTCTTGGCAGTAGAATATATGGAGGGGATTAAGCTGATGTTTCTGCGAAAGACCTTCCGGATTAAATAATTTAAAGAAAGAGGAAGAACTTCCTGTTAGGGATGGATATCACTATCGTTGGTGGAGCAGGCTTTGTAGGTTCAAATCTTGCAGACATCTTGAAAGATAAAGAAGACGTGTCTGTTACAGTGGCAGATCTGAACCCGAAAAATCCGGCTAAACCAATTTCTGAAGATGTAGAACGCCAAAATATGGATGTAACTGACTCCTCAACTATCAATTTTGAAGGTGCGGATGTTGTGGTGCATCTGGTTGCTCTGACACCTCTTAACAGCTCCGAAAGAGCACACCAGAAGGTTCATGTCGAAGGAACTGCTAATATAGTTGAAGCTGCTGAGGAAAAAGATGTTGAGCGCTTTATACATATGAGCGCCTTGGGTGCGGATCCTGAAGGCCAAACCTCATATATAAGGGCAAAAGGACAGGCTGAAAGATATGTGAGAGAGTCAAACCTTGATTACGCCATCTTTCGCCCTTCTGTAATCTTTGGTCGGGGGGACGAGCTTGTATCAGGGATGATGGAGGCTGTCGGAATGTCTAGGTTTGTGCCTATACCTTCCCAGGTGCCTGAACTTCAACCACTGTATGTAAAAGATGTTGCCGAGATGATATCCGATGCGGCAGTCGGCGATATAGAGATGGGTAATATCTTTGAGATAGGAGGCCCGGAACAGATGGATCTTAAGGAGATGTTTGAAAAAGTATACAGCTCATTTGACGCAAAACCATACTTTCTGTCGATTCCTATGCCTATGGTTTTTGTTTTTCTGGCTTTTCTTGAGCTTATGCCGTTCACTCAGTTTGGTCTGGATCAATACAGATTCCTGCGGATGGATAATGTAGTGGATGACAACGATATAAGGGGATTTGGCTTGTATAAGGAGAGCTTAACAACTTTTGAAGAGTTTCTGGAGATAAGAAAAATATCTAAGGGTGTAAAACAATGAAAGTTGATGTAGATCTTGCGATGGAAGCAGTCAAAAGTGCTGGAAAACTATTAAGAGAGAACTTTAGAGAAAAATATTCTGTTGAAAGGAAAGAGAAACACGATTTTGTAACTAATCTGGATCTTGAGGCAGAGAACAAGATTCTGGAGATACTGGGCGACACTGGCTATTCTATATATGGAGAGGAGACTGGAGAACACCCTGGAGATGATGCTACATGGATTGTCGATCCTCTTGACGGTACAACAAATTACATTCTAGGAAATCCTGCCTTTGCCTCGGCAGTTGCGCTTGTAAGAGATGGGGAACCAGTGCTATCAGCAGCCTATCTACCGTTTACAGATGACCTTGTAACCGCTGAGAAGGGTGAAGGCACATACCTAAACGGAGAAGAAATCACTGTATCCAATGTATCAAGCCTTGATAATTCCTTCCTGATATTCTGCCATGGGAAGAAGCCTAAGGATGCGGAATCCGCAATAGAAGTCTACCAGAAATTCAAGACCCGGTGCAAAGATATGAGGCAGATAGGATCTGCGGTCTTTGAGTTCTTATCTGTAGCTCTTGGAAAGGCCGAAGCCTTTATATTTCCTGGAGCTCCTAGATACGATGTGGCGCCAGGCTATATCTTCCTCAAGGAGGCGGGAGGAAAGATAACTGATTTCTCTGGAGGAAAATATTCGTTCGACAGCGCTAATATGCTTGCCTCTAATAGGGAGGTACACAAAGAAATTCTGAAGGATCTTTAGATACCTAATCGTTCAGTCTACCTGATTGAGGTATTTTTCTATTTCTTTTTTCTCTCTTTTCTGGCTCCATCCGAGAAGCTTCGCCATCAGTGATGAAACTTTCTCCACACAGCATCGGCCTCTGCATTTCTCCCATCCAACTGTCCCTCTCCTCAGCATGAAGTCACACACTTTAACTGCTAGTTCTTCCTCTACCGCCAACTTTATCTGCGCCTTTATATCCTCTGTATGGCTACACAGCTTTTCTCCCATACTTTGACTGTCTTCTGCTATTTCTGCTACTTTCCTGTATCTTGAGCCATAGAGATCTTTCAAATGCTCTAAAGTCTCTTCAGGGATGTCAAAATCTGCTTTTTCTATTTCTTCTCCTCCGGGAAGCTTCCTTTCCGCGGTAATGCACTCTTCCTTTACACCCAGCTTCTCCGCTGCCAGGTCTGTAGCCTCCTCTGCTGCGACTCTGTAATTTGTTATCTTTGCTCCTAGCACCGAGATAATGTTTAACTCTTCGTGGTCTTCGATCTTGTGTTTTCTGGATACATCTGACTCTTTTGCGCTATCTCCAGAATTGTAGAGAGGCCTAACACCTGCATATGTGTAGATGATATCTTTCTCTTCTATTTCAGGAAAGTAGCGATTCAGCTCTCCTAGAAGATAATCTATGTCATTTTCTGTAGCTTCTGCCAGATCGGGATCCTCTCTGAAGTCGGTATCTGTAGTCCCAACAAGGGATTTTCCGTTCCACGGCACCACAAAGATTATCCTGCCGTCTTCTGTCGGTAGTAGAACTCCGTTTTCGGTTATTTTTGGGATAACTAGATGGATGCCTTTAGTTGGTCTAACAAGGTCTCTTTCCTCCATCCCTCCTAAGATCCTAGAGGCCCACGGTCCTGAGGAGTTTATGAAGATCTTACCTTCTATTTTTACCTTATCTCCGGATAGCTTTTTTTCCACCTCTATAGCTTCTATTCTACCTTCTTCAGTTTTGAAATTCTTAAACTCTGTATGGTTCAGGATTTTAGCTCCGTTCTTAACTGCTGAGAGTATGTTCTCAACACAGAGTCTCTCGATGAACTCTGCCTGGCAGTCATAGTAAGTGAAGGCTTCCTGAAGCTCCTCCATAGGTAGCTCTGGGTCCTCTTCATTAACTTCATTTGGCGAGAGCACCCCATGGTTTGGCAGTTCCTTTCCATAAGAAAGCAGGTCGTAGAGCCACAGTCCAACTCTTATCTTGGCCCGGTGTAGAAAGCTATCTCCATAGCTAGGTATCAGGAATCTCAGAGGTTCTACAAGGTGTGGCGCGATTTCCCTCAGGATGCTTCTCTCCTGCAGACTTTCAAAGACCAGTCCGAAGTCGAACATCTCAAGGTATCTCAGGCCTCCATGGATCAGTCTTGTGGATTTTGAGGTTGTTCCTGCCCCAAAGTCATCTTTCTCAACAATACAGACATCCATACCTCTGATAGAAGCATCTCTTGCTATCCCGCACCCAACTATACCCCCGCCAATGACCACAAGGTCATATTCCTTTCCCTCAAACGCCTCTAGATCCCTATCCCTGTTGACCTCTATGCCTTCTCTACCTTTACTTTCCATAGCTGTAGCTTTTATCCTCCTACAATCTTACCATTAGGCATTTAACTCTTTAATCATTTTTCGTGTGTATGGTGAATAATTAATGGATTTAAAGGCTATATTTCTGAACTGTACTTTGAAAGAGTCCCCCAAAACTTCTAATACCAGAGCCCTCATAGACAAGTCTGTAGATATATTTCACGATCTTGGAGTCGAAACTGAGGTCATCAGACCTGTAGATTATAACATAGAGTTCGGTGTGACTTCCGATGAGGGAGAGGATGATGAATGGCCCGAGATACTTGACAAGATCAAGGAATCCGACATACTTGTAATAGGAACCCCTATCTGGTTCGGTCTGAGAAGTTCTGTGGCGCAGCTTGTTGTTGAGAGGCTTGATGGGACCTACGAGGAGATGGATCCTGAGAACGGCCATTTCCCACTTTACAACACTGTAGGAGGAGTTATAGTCACAGGGAACGAGGACGGCGCCCACGAGACAGCCGCCTCTACGCTTTTCAACCTGTCACATTTGGGATGTACAATACCTCCCAACGCTGACAGCTACTGGGTTGGAGAGGCGGGACCAGGACCCAGTTATAGAGAAGCCGGCGGAGAGAACCACATGTACACCAACAAGACCGTCAGGTTCATGACACATAACCTCTACCACTTCGCGGAGCGCCTGAAGGAAAACCCGATCGACACAAACCTCAACGAGCTAATTGAAGAGGCGAAGAAGGAAAGCGGAGAGTGTCCTGAGGATCAGCCCTGTCTTAAGGGCTGATAGAACTTGGGAAAGCCCCGTCCGAGATTTGGGCCTCTGTGCTTCTCTGGATTTGAGAAGCGCAGTCATGAAATCTTAGGGAAATAAAAGCACTCTTAACTGCCCAGAACTTCTAGAAAAGGAAATAGAGAGCCCCGTCCGAGATTTGAACCCGGGACCTCGTCCTATCTGGTGCTTTTCAAGGTTTCTCGGTAGAGAAACCTGTATCGAAAATCCTGACGGATTTTCTCAAACCACCTTCTACTCGCTAGCGCTCGAGAAGGCGGTATTACCAAGGACGTGCTCTTCCAGCTGAGCTAACGGGGCTATCAAGGGATCTCCTTAACTATACTGGTCTGTAATCGGGTAGCCTCCTCGTAGAGGAGGAATACCTGGTTGTTGCATTGTAGGGGCGTAACCCTACTGCTCTTCCAGCTGAGCTAACGGGGCTTAGGCCAACACGGTTCAGTTGTCTTCGCAACCTTTTTATTTATTCAGAGCACCACCATAGCAACCCCGGATATGATCAGGATGCTTCCAAGGGTCTTCCTCAGTATGTTGTCCTCTTGCAGGAAGTAGCCTCCGAGAAGAACGCTTGCCAGGATGTCTGTACGGAGTACTGAAACAACTTTCCCTGTTTTTGCCATTGAAAAAGCCTGGAAGGTTCCTGATATTGCTAGTACAGCAAGAAGGCCTGCAAGAATATACATCCAGAATGAGCTACCAAGGCTGTTCTTTATACTGTTCATACGACCCTTGTGTATCGCTATAAATCCCAAGGAAACTGAAATTATGGTGTAGAGGAGGAAGAGATAGATCTGGGGCGGGATATGCTGGGTTGCAAAACGATCTCCTACTGCCGCGATTGAGAAGGAGAACGCAGAGAAAAGCGCTATAAACACTGGTTTGTCGGTTAAAACTCTTTTGAGAGGTTCCAGAGCTGTTTTATTAGATTTGAGGAGGAGAAGATATCCTCCTGAAGTCACCACCAGAACTCCTACAAGATTCTTCCATGATAGAACCTCTCCAAGAAGGATCCAGGCGTTGAAGGCTGCTAGTACAGGTGTGATTTTTGCTATAGGCATGACAACCGATATATCCATCTTCTTTATAGAGTAGTGGAGAGTCCTCATACCTGCGATATTACCTACTGCAGACAGCCCGAGCGCCGCCCATACTGTGGTTCCAAAACTGAGGCTTGATCCTTGAATGAAGTATATGAAGAAAGGTATATACAGTACTGTTGTCATCCAGACATATGGCACGGTGTATTCAAAAGGCGGGGTGTCGGATAGAACCTTCTTCCCGACCAGGTTGGACAATGCCCAGAAAATCCCTGCAGCTATTGCATAAAATGCCCAGTTCATACATCTTGATTGGAGAAAATCCCTTAATAATTCTTCTATTCAGCAATCTCGCTGCTCTTCTCTCTGAGGCCCGAATACCCGCACTTCCTGCAGTTGGCGTTCTCAGGATCCTTAACCCGGTTGCGGGCGTTGCACTTTCTGCAGATGTAGATCCCCTCGAACAGCCTCTTTTCAGCGATATCGAATCTTTCAGCCAATCTTGACACCTCAAACAGTAGTCGTTTCCGACCACCAACAGCAAAACACTGGAGAAAGCTTTAAATATGTGCTCATTTCTTCATGCCTTCCAGCCTTTTAATCCTCTCCTCTGTCGGTGGATGGGTTGAGAACAGCTTTGAAAGCGTATCCTTCTTGAAAGGATTGATTATGAACAGGTGGGAGGCTCCCTTTGCACCTGACTTCATAGGGTTTGCAGAAACCGAGTTCTCTATCGATTTCAGTGCATCAGCCAGGTATACAGGGTCTGTAACTTCTGCTGCAGAACTATCCGCAAGGAACTCCCTGCTCCTTGAGATAGCCATCTGCACCATGCTTGCAGCCAGAGGAGCAAGTATCATGCCTCCTATCATAAGCAGAGGGTTTCTAGCTTCACCGTCAAGGCTGGAGAACCACAGGATCTGCGCAAGAAGAGATATTGCTCCTCCAAATACTCCTGCAATGCTCTGTATAAGTGTATCTCGGTTCTTTATATGTGCGATCTCGTGCGCTAGAACCCCTTCAACCTCCTCCCTATCAAGACTGTCGAGGAGTCCTGAGGTCACGCATACTATAGAGTTATCCGGGTTTCTACCCGTTGCAAAGGCATTAGGTGTACGTTGGTCCATCAAGTAAACCTCCGGCTTCGGGATTCCTGATTTTTCAGCAAGCGCCTCCACTTTATCATGGGCCCAACCATGCACTTCTCTTTTTAACGGCTGTGCTCCGTACATTTTTACAACCATTTTGTGGCTGTAGAAGTAGCTGAAGAAGTTCATTCCCAGGGCAAATACTAGCCCTACAACCAGCCCCGTGCTTCCTCCGAACAGATAGCCCATAAACCCTAAAAGCGCTATCAGCGTTGCGAACAGCATAGATAGACGGAATTTTTCCTGTATGCCCATTCCAAGTCCAGTTCGGTGTTCTATCTTTTTTATAGTTTGCGCATCGTATTATTTAGGTTCCACTCTGTGTTTCCAGGTCTGTAGTTCTTCGCTTCTCCTTCATTTTTGAGTATCTCGGCTACTATCTCGGAGGTTTCCTCCGCCGTTCTACTGCTTGTATCGAGTTCTACCACATCTTCGTTCTCAGCTACGGCCTGCTGGAGTATTGCATCCAGTGCCTCGGCTTCCAGGTTTTCCTCGATCTTATCTCTTGCCCATCCTCTTTTCTTTAGACGTTTTCCCAGTTCTGAAGGATTGCATCTGAGAACAACTACGATATCTGCAGGAAAATAATGCGAAAGATGCCCGTCAAGTACTGAATCATCATCTACAACCGCTTTAAGCTTTTTTACGAGGCTTTTAATGTCTACAGAAAGCGCACCTCTCTTATAGTCTTCCTCTGCATTTACTTCCTCCGACCGGGCTACCTCATTGACATCCACATAGCTGTAGCCGAGCCTCTCTGCAAGATCTTTTGATACCTTAGTTTTTCCTGTACCGGGTGTACCGGTAACTGATATTATCAATTCTTGCACCTCTTAAAAGTCTTCTAGGGTTGTAATGGCTGGGAGTTTTTTTCCTAGGTTTATCCTTAACCGAGGTTTAGGACTATAGAGATAAAAAGTTGAGGTTATCTTGAGGAACTTATTAGATTCTATAGTATCAAATATAGGGGTAGAAGTGAACAGTTAGATATTTATAGCCGTGATGAGAACTATGGCAATATATTCGTAATGGAAATTACATTTCAACCTGAAATAAGGATTAAGGAAAAACATCTCTATATCTTTGTTGTTCTTCTTCTGATTATTGGAGGTGTAATGCTAGCTTCAGGACAAGGAGTAGGAAATGCTCCTGATTCCGTCCTAGAACTGTTGGAGAGCAAGAGCCCGTCATCGTGGGATTCGGAACCGAAAGGCGCAACACATAGCGCCGCCGAGGTAAAGACAGCATTTGGTGATAATGTTACAACCGTTCAAGATGCTATATCTGGCATGGAGAGAAAGATGAATCTTATTGAATCTAAACTGGGAGAGGAGGGTATATGTACTATTGGTGTGCAGACATGTGCAAAGCGTGTTGAAAAAGTTACTAGATATGGAAGAATTGTTAAAAGTAACGAAAAAGAAAACTGCAGTCCCAAGCAATACTTTTCTGGCGGATGGACAGATTATGCTGATTCAGAGGTTCCTCCACCCTCCGAAGATTTAGAAAAATATTCTAGTTATGATTATCAATATCAATACTCTTCAGATGTAAAGACAAAAGCTCGAGCATTTATAGACTGCTCTGTTGAAATTGATACGGTGTTTTACCAGTGGAATGATGGCCGCCACTGCTATAACAACGGATGCGATACAGAACATATACAGAGCAACGCGGATAAATCCAAGACTCTTATATATGAGAGAGACTCCAACCTTAATATCGATTTAAAGGGTAGAAGTGATGTATCTCGACCGGATTGGCTGGATTTCATTAATAGAGGGGAAAAAGTTAAAACAACTCCCTATTCGTCAGCTAGACTGGTTTTGAAGCAGGAACACCACCATAATCCGGATAAGTTGCTGACAGCTGCTTTCAGCATACACGATGTAGAGGTTGATATTGGAAGTGGAGACGCTCGTACCAGAGTGGCAAGGGTAGATTATGGAAAAAGCTGGGGTGGAAACACCGGAAAGTTCTCAAGGGAGGACATTGGGTCGGGTTCGCCAGTTCCTATAGACGGAAACTGGCACAACCTAGCAGAGATAGATGTCCATGGGAGGCCTACAAGAGCCAGCTACCAGGTAAAGTTCGAAACCGATGGACAGAAGGTGTGGATGTACGACAGGCTGAACCTTAAGAGTGGAGGTAAGTCCGGTGTATGGGGAGGTATTACCACCCATCGTATTACGGAAAAATAGAGGAGGTTAAAGTATGATGCGATATCTGGCGTATATACTTCTGGTAGTTTCTCTACTGGCTGGAGGGGTTACTGGATATTATATAGGGGTAGAGTCAGGATGGGACATGGCAAGGGAAAAGGTTTACAACGCAACAGGGGTGGATGATGCAGAGGAAGCGCTTATAGACGGCATAGTAACAGCAACCCGGGAAAATGAATTGCTTGTGGAAACCCGTTCTCTGGATCCTGTAGTACAGGCTCTTTCAGATAAGGATCTATCTGTACGTACTGTTATACTTGATCATGACACGCAGTATTTTAAAGTTACTAGAAGGCCTCCGGAAGATCTACAGAGGCCTCTTAAATCTCCAGACGCGAATAACACGAATAATACAGATCAACAATCTCTTTCTGCATTTAAAGAGGAAGAAGCAGAGCCGGAAGATATAGAAATAGGGGATGAGGTGGTTGTATATCCTATGACTAGTTCCTCGGGGCAGAAGGAGATTGTCGCAAATCGTATAGATATTATAAAACAATAATGCGCCTAGGAAAGTTCTGTCATTCACCTCCTTCTGCCTATCCTATAAAAAGGTTGTATACTAAATATCTCCTAACTATAGTGGTGGCTTGATTTCCATCTGTGAGTGGAAATTTACTCAGTTAAGCGTCTGAGATGATGTGCTGGTATAGAAGCTTGGATTCAAGAAATCGTTGGTGATATTTATGATTGATGTCTGGACAGAGAAATACCGGCCGGATACACTGGAAGAAGTTATAGGCCATGAAAATATTGTCGATAGGTTGAAGGCCTTTGTAGAGAGGGAGGAACTTCCTCACATGCTTTTCTCCGGGCCTGCAGGGGTGGGGAAAACTACAAGCGCTATTGCCCTTGCCAAAGACCTGTATGGTGACAAGTGGAAGCAGAACTTCAACGAGACCAACGCCTCCGATGACCGAGGTATAGATGTGGTCAGGAACCAGATAAAGGACTTCGCCAGGACAAGACCTATAGATGCGGACTTCAAGATAATATTTCTTGATGAGGCCGATGCTTTGACATCTGACGCACAGCAGGCACTCAGGAGAACAATGGAGAAGTTTTCCAGTAGCTGTAGATTCATCCTGAGCTGTAATTACTCGTCTAAAATCATTCCTCCGATCCAGTCGCGGTGCGCAATATTCAGGTTCAACCGGCTGGACGAACCCGATGTACAGAAATACCTTAGAAACATAGTGGGGGAAGAAGATCTGGACATAGATGAGAGCGGAGTGGCTGCAGTTGCGAAGGTATCCGGAGGAGACCTGAGAAAGGCCACCAATCTACTACAGGCAGCCTCGATCCAGGGTGGAGGGATCGACGAGGAGACCGTATTCGAGGTCTCCGCATCTCTGAAGCCTGAGGAGGTGAAGGAGATACTTATGAAGGCGCTGGAAGGAAGTTTTGTGGAGGCAAGAGAGGACCTCTCCAGCCTTATGATAGACAGAGGCATGGACGGCCTGGATATAATAAAGGCAATCCACAGAGAGGTCTACAACCTGGAAATACCTGACAGGAAGAAGCTGAAGATCATAGAGAAGATGGGGGAGTTTGAGTTCAGGATTGTGGAGGGCGGCTCCCCTGACGTCCAGATAGAGAGTCTTCTGGCTCAAATAGGGAATCTCTAGAGAGTTCTAAGACAGGGTTCTTCAGTAGTCAAGTTTTTCCTCCTTACCTACTTCTGTGGAGAATTCTCTGTCGACATCTGTAAGAGAATTTGTTGTAGTTATACCCTCTGCTCGGATATTTCCGTAGTAGATATAGGTATCAAAGTCGGTTCCCTGGCTAGAATCACCTTTAATGAAGTATACCCGTGCATCTGAACTTCCGCAGTCTGTGACATTGTAGCTAGATTCTTCAAGAGCCTCCTGATCTTTCACTATCCTTAGATCATCGCAGTTAGACTGAAGTTTCCCTTGACTCATTAGAGAATCGGTATTTAGTCTCACAGAGGTCACTATAGAGCCGTCATTGGGGCCAGTGACCCTTATTTGCCTTCTATACTCCCAGTTTATGTCCCACCATTCCTGTCCCGCCCTGCAGAGATTTGAGAACGTTGTCCTGGAGTCCAGAATGTCCATTTCAACGTTATATACCGTTCCTGAGGTGAAGTTGCCATCCATTGAGACATTGAGGAAACCTGATTCTCCGGGTTTCAGATAGTTTCCTTCCAGGGAGACCGTTCTGGAAGAGAAGTTCCTGTCCAGCCTTCCGCCCCGGTATATAAGCAGTTCTGCCTTTCCTGATTCTATGGTAGCGTTACCCTCATTTGAAAAATAGATGGAAAGATCCTGTCCGTTACAGCTTATGCTCTCTACCTCTAGCTCTTCCTCTACCGCTTCCGATAGTCTTGTTGTTATCTTCTCCTGCTGGGTGTTGAGGAAGTATATGGCACCGCTTGCTAGAGAAATCACAAGCACAAGCATTAGAACGGCAGTTATTACTGGAGTTATACCTTTTTCTTTATTCGTCATATAGTGCAAATTTGGCTCTGGAGAGTTAAAAACATTTACCACCCATTTTAAGGTATGTCTGGAGAGGAGATTTGGACCGAAAAATACCGGCCCGAAAGCCTTGATGAGTACAGAGGCAAGTCCAAGACTGTTGAAAAGGTTCTGGACTGGGTGAAGAACTGGGACAACAGAAAATCAAAGGCACTGCTTCTCCATGGCCCTCCCGGATCCGGAAAGACAGTCCTGGCGGAACTTGTAGCCGAAAAGCTAGGAATGGAGATATTTGAGACCAATGCCTCGGAAGTTAGGACGAAAAAGGCCCTGAAGGCTAAGGTGGAGAAGGCAGTACAGCAGAAGTCCTTCACAGGCAAGAACAAGCTCATACTTGTGGACGAGGTCGATGGGATGACCGCTCAGGACAGGGGAGGTAAGTCGGAGATTACAAAGATAATCGACAAGTCCAGATTCCCGGTAATAATGACTGCGAACGACGCCTATGAGACCTCCAAATCCATAAGGAGGAAGAGCAAGATGGTTGATGTAGGAAAAATCCATACCAACTCCATTACATCTATATTAAAGGACATAGCTAACAAGGAAGATCTGGACTATGAGGACAAGGCTATAAAGGCAATAGCAAGGCGCGCGAACGGAGATCTGAGATCGGCTATCAACGACCTAGAATCGGTAGCTGAGAAACATGACAGACTGGACAGTGAGGTGGTCAAAAGCATAGGATATCGTGACACAGAGAAAGATATATTTGAGGCTCTGAAGATAATATTCAAAACTGAGGACGCTGATACTGCTTCAAAAGCTCTTGATAATGTGGATGAGGATCCTGACACGGTATTTGAATGGATAAGGGAGAACATACCAGCTGAATATAGTAGAAAGGAGGATCTCTCAGAGGCTTTTGAATGTCTTTCCCTGGCAGACCTCTTCAACGGCAGGATAAGAAAGAACCAGAACTGGGGTCTCCTCAAATACGTCTACGACCTCATGACCGTCGGAGTAGCGTTGAGTAAGGGGAGCAAATACAAGGGCTTCAATAAATATTCGTATCCTTCTAAGATAAAGATGATGGGCAGATCTAAAGCAGCAAGAAATAAGAGAGAGGAGATAAGCAAGAAGATAGGTGAAAGGCTTCACACCTCTGTATCTACTGCTACTGATAGTATACCTTTCCTCAGAGAGCTTTTCAGAGATAAGGAGTGGAAGGAAAACATATCTAGGAACTTGGGATTGACAGATAAGGAGATAGAATTCATAGAGAAGTTCTAGCATACCGAAAAGACTTCAGCAAACCCTGTCAGTCAGAGTGAACCTACCATCATCAAAAGATATCCGGGAGCAACCTCTATCTATCTCTATATCGGTAGCTGAACCTATATCTGAAGAAGAACCAATCACTCTCTCCATATCTGAGGCGATCTCTCGGTACTGACGTACATCAGAAACGGCCCTTGTAGGCTTCACTACATCGTCCGCTGCTCTAGCCTTCATATTTGAGAAAGCTCCGGAGGAATCCTCACTTAGACCTGCAGGAGCCCCTCCAAATATTGAGATATCTCTATTAACTTTTCCGGATGAGATATTAGCCAAAAAAACCATATCTGTGGTTGTAACATATTGATCGCGAATTTCATTTTTTCCAAGAGCTTTCTTGTAGAACTTGACCTCGTCCATACTTCCATTAAATCCTCTTCCAAGATCTACTGTGTCATCCTCCTGTTTAAGATTGCCTTTTATATCTCCTGTTCCATCTATTTCTCCGTCCAGGAAGATTGACATGTTAGAGCCTCTACTGTCGTATACCATGGCTACATGATGCCACCCAAGATCTAGAGAGGATAAATCTGTCGAACCTCTTACCACATTGCCTCTTCCGCTTTCGTTTCTGAATCTTCCTTCAAGCAGTATCCTATTCGAATCCTCCACAATCTCCAGTGAAGGAGTGCTTTCAGGATACTGTACTAGGCCTACATCTCGAGTATAATCTTGGGCTGTTGCGTTAGCTTTAAACCAGAGGGAGACTGTGAAAGATCCTCCTTTGAGTTCTATTCTTGGAGATTCCTCTATAACAGCATAACCCTTCTCAAGGTCTAGACCGAGTTCAAAACGGCCTACATCCCACTTTGATTGGTCCTCCAGTCTTCCATTGAACACACCATCGCTGCTGTTGAATATACTGCCTCTACCTCTATCCAGAGGGAACCGGGAAGTGAATCCCTTTGGTTCATCATAGTTCAGGCTGTCACATGGCCCTTTTATCACGTGCGGTCTGACAATATCTTCTTCAACAACCACCAGATCGCTACAGTCTTCCCTTAGATCCATCTCTCCAAGGTTGAGGGATAGATTTATAGGGTGGTTAGGTAGGAACTCTCCTGAATGATCCTCCACAGATACTTTCTTCTTGGTACTCCATCCATCAGATAGCTTAAAGCTTCCTTCTTCTTCCATTCGGGACAAACTTGCCTTCGGGGGTTCTGTGTGCCTTCTGATGGCTGATCTGCTCACTCCGCCTCTTCCAATTATATAATCTAGATAGGGAACTGTTACCTCTCTACTGGAGGATCCTAGGCCGAAGGAGAATTCTCCGCCACTAGCTTCTCCTATATATTCGTCCAGTTCAGAATCTATTCCTGTAGTATCCGTAGTCAGGATAAGGCTCTCTCTTCCAGGGTTCAGCGCTGCTATATAGGGCAGGCTTGTTCCCGATATAGTTCCGGAAAAGGTATCGCCGTTGGCATTTATAGCTTTCTGATCTGTGGTATTGGCCTCCCAGTGAGTCATCACGTTGGCGTTTGAGGCGTACCAGAGGGGAGTTGATATCGAAAGAGTTACAGGACCTTCTCTTCTTATAAATGGATTAGAATCAAATAGGCGGAAACTATTCCCTGAATCAAACTCTAGAATCGTGTATATAGGTCCTTCATCCACCTTTGTAATATCGGATCTCTCGATAATCCTTCCCTCGGGAGCAAGATCCCTCAGACCTTTCCTCCGTGCCTCTACAAAACCTTTACCGCCTTCAGCACTCCCTATCTTCAGTCTCACTAGGCTGTTCTCCAAGACCTTTTTCTCGGAATCCCACTCTAGATCCGTGTGGTATACAGGTTTCTCAATATCGCTGTTTCCGTAGTAGAGATTGTATCTATCTCCTGCAGTGTAGAGAAACCATATCTTCGTATTTTCAGTGTTACAGGTTCCTTCCTCTATTTGGAAGGGGATCTGTCTACCATTTCTCCCGATTCTAAGGTCTTTGCAGTTTTCTCGCATTTTACCGTCTTCTATGAGCGCTGAGGTATTAACGGTCATAGAAAGAGGATATTTGTCCAATTTTAGACCTCTAACAGCATCTATCGATATAGCGCGTCTAAATTTCCATTCCTCGCTGTACCAGAGGCTATCAAAGCTCCGGGCTACGCTTTTAAACTGGGATACAGCCACACTTGAGCTACTCTGATCGTACTCTATGTCTTGATAATCATCCAGTATATTCATAGTTATGGAGAGAGACCCGGCTACCAGTACAACGGTTATTATGAAGAACTGCGCCTTCCTATTCCTGCAAATATCCCTGATGCCTCTGAATATATTTCGAATGATAGGAATCACTGGAACCACCACGCTGAATCCACTACATATGGTGTTGAGAATTCTCCTTGGATGTTTCCTGAATATGTAAGTCCTGATGCTGACGAACCTATTGAAAGCGTCTCTGTGAATCTTCTTCTATCTGCAGAGGACCGCATCAGAACGGCCTTAAGCAGAGCAGTATCATCGTCTCCCAGATCCACGTTCCCCGAGAAGAACACTTTGCCGTTCCCCTGTTGGACTCCTGAACTCTGAACGAGAGAGCCTACGCGATTTTTAACCTGTCTCTCAATATAGGTCCAGTTTGATCCGCTGGCCCTAATCCTGAATTCTACTCCATCTACATCCACCTTCTCGTTATTCTGGTGTATGCCTTCGCTGCTGTATCCTGATCCTGTCCCGAGTTCGCTGTCGTTGAACCTGTTGTTGCGGTTGAAATCAAAGTTGAAATATTCAAAATTATTGTCACAGGAGGAATCTCTGTTTGTAGCTAGAACCGAGTATTCTATCCCTCTAAAGGAGAAACTCCCATTGAAATAATTGTTGCTAGAGTCACAGTTTGTGTCTGGAGCTCCAGAAGGTCTATCTATACTCTTCAAAGACACATTAAAGCTACCTGCCTCTTTGTCCCATCTCCATCCGGGCATGTATAGTATGTTCCTCTCTCCTATAATCTTACCCCCGTGGAAATCTCTAAAACTGTAGTCCGCAGATGCTGAGAGCTTTAGGGGATATGCATCTTTCACAGTGTAGAGGTTCCCTGTTACTGAAACTTTTTCCCCTTTTCTCAATTCTTCTACCTCCGATCTGTCTGTCTGTATCTCTACAATATCTTCCTGGGAGGAATTTACAGTCACATTCTGGCCTCTGAGGCTCATGTTAGCTACTGCATATTCCCAGTTACTTTCCTTCGGATGGAAGCTATAACGGGATTGATCTACAGAGATATCTATAGAGCTGTAGTAGTCTCTAGTTAATTCCCCAATTTCCTCTGAGCTGAACCTGTTAACATCTAATCCTCTATCAAGAGGTAGATCCCTCCATTTTAGGCCTATATCATTCTGTAGGCTGCCTTCAAATCTGTCTATGTCCCAGTCCTGTAGATCAAGCATCTCTATGAGAACATTGTCTTGAGAAAGGAACGATTTTATAGTCTCATTATGTATATCAAGAAGTTTGGGAGGCACATCCTTTGCCAGAAGGATGTCAGAATCTATGCGGTTGGTTGGAACAGCTTTGAAAGGCATAATACTATCTATGCTGTATACTCCGCCCATTAGTACCGCTATATCTCTCTCGTTATAGCTAGGAGTTAATCTTGAAGAGATGTTGAAACGCACAGAACTGTTGCGGTTCACCGCTATTATACCTATATCCACGCCGTTCATCTCTTCTTTAGTCTTCCAAGTTGCACCGTCTTGCTGGAAATCACTCTCTTCTTTATCTATTTCTGGCCTGAGCTCCTGCGCACTATATGATAGATCTGTTTTGAAGGAACCGGCAGTTATTGAATCCGAGTCTACAATATTTTCATAGCTTTCCATACTGTAAAGGGTCAAAGTGTCGTTCATATATCCTATATAGAATTTACCACATCTCTCGTTTAGGCATGCATCTAATGTGTCTCCAAAAACATAGGTGCCTTCTCTGGCGCCCTCTACTACCGAACTATAGTTTCCATCCTCATTAAGATCGAAGCTCACTGCATTGTAAACCGTTTTCCCGTCCGGTTGGGCGTCTGAGAGCACAAAAGAGGTTCCAAGTATCTCTCCAGATCTATAGACTGAATATGGCTCTGGAAGACCGTCTGATGCATTGAGGGATGAGTTGACCTGACTACCTGCTCTGTATATGTCGGAGTCGTTCATGAGGAGGGAGACGGATACGCTTGATGCAGGAACACCGCTTACGTACATAGAATAGGACATTCCTGTTTCCATGGAATTAGATATGCCTGAGATAATTTCCGGACTGTACCTAGCTACTGATTTGTCAAGCCACCCTGCACGGGATAGGGATTCAAGGAAATCGCTGGATCTCTTTGATATAGCAGTATTGCTCCAGTCCGTAGGGGAGGGTGCAGATATGATGCTGCCAATATATATTAGAACAAGCAGACTGGCTATAACTCCCTCTATAGCGTACATGTATCCTTTCCTTTTCATATACATCTACCCTTTCTCTTTTCCTAACCCCAGAACCTCATCTCTATCTTTATGGGGTTTTCCCTGATGTTTGAAAACCGGTTTACCTCTGTGACCCTATCTGCATCTTCCGGAGACCTCCTTCCCAGTCTACCCATAACTCTTACGAGCCCTACGACTTTTCCTTCCGATGCTACTATCCCCGAACTTCTCCCTTCAAACCTGTAGTTCCTGTCTCCGAACTTCACTATCTGTGTGTCTGTGATTCCTAATGGCCCAATATCTGCAGCTTCGCTAAAGTCCCAGTCATCGCTGATATATACTTCATCGTAGCTACCGTTGTGCGATGTTACTAGGAATCTCTTTGAGTTTCCTTTGATAGATTTGGAACCATAATGTATTTCGGCATCCGCTGAATCATATGAGTCGTTGTCTGGAGCCTGGAAAGCAGAGGTCTCCGGAGGAGAGTTTGGCTTTCTGAAGCTCTTGTAGGTGTCCACAAAGGCGAATTCGGTTACCTGTAGGTTGAACTCCTTATCTGTCTTTAACAATCTTTTTATATCGCTGTAGTGGGAATTTAGTAGCGTTTTTATCTTCTCTCTGCTCAGCCCATCCTTTTCCGACTCAAGCCCTATAGTCTTTATCTCCTTCAGAGCGTCCGGATCGCTTATATGTTTATGCCATTCTGTGCTTCTCTTGCTTTTGTTCTTCCAGAAGCCTGTGTCTTCCACTAGTTGAGTCGAGATAGACCATGCGGTTATCTCCAGCCTGTTTTGTCCTATTCCCTGCGAGAACTGCGGTATGGTGTTGAGGGCTGAGGTCACTATGAAGACGATCGATAGGAAGAACAGGAGGGCGCCCCCCATGTAATCTATATATATCTGTCCTTTCAAAGCGGCTCACCCTAGTATTACCATTATTCCTATGTATATTACGGTGCCTAGAGGAACCATAAGCATTGAATGTTTGAATCCAGAAGCCACCTTACCAGATCCTATCTCTCCTGCAACTAGTCCATTGAAGAATCCCTGAACCAGAAGCATAAGGAAGAAAAGGGATTTGTAGTAGCACAGCTTTGAGGTGGGATCGGAGTCAAGCCCCAGAGCAGGGCACAGACTGCATATATGTTCCGTTATAGTGCCCGAAGTACAGAAGTTAGGTGGTGTACCGATAAATCCTCCGCCTCCTATATCTAGTAGAGGGGTCATGACGTTAAAAAGAGCTATAAGTATACCTATAAACAGGAAGAATATCGCATATATTATATACACCTGCTGCTGCAGGACAGCCTTCCTCTCTTTTTCTGCTTCCTTTATGGAAGATATATTTCTGGCTACAGAATCTAGAGTTTCGGATACATCACCTCCTGATTCGTAAGACTGCATTATGATAGATATAGATCTCCTTACTAGGTCGGATTCTTTTAATCTGTCCCTGAGTCTGGTCATAACTTCCGGGAAAGGTATATCCCAGGAGAGTTGCTTTGAGGCTTTCTCAATTGAGGGATTTAGCCTGCCGTAATCAGTCTTTGTGGCGTTCATAAATGCTTCTGGCAGAGACATCCCGGATTTCCTGGATTCTGACAGATTTCTTAAGAAGCCTGGGAACTCCCTCTCTATTTCCCGGTACTTCTTGTTCTTGAAATAGATGTATATTCCGTAGGGGGTAAAGGATCCTATTATTGCTGCCAGGGTTAGTGCCCCTCCTACTGCCTTGTCTACCGAGATATATATGAAGACTGCTATAATTAGAAGCAACCCTCCAGCTCCAAATGAGGCGTACTCAACCTTCTGCGTGGTTGTAAGATCGCTTAACCATGACATAGTGTATCTACCTTGTTATTCTAGCGGGGATGCCCCCTTTACAATCAGTATAAACATCACTGAGGCAGCTGGAAGCACTAGAAATATTGTTGCAGTTTGTATTCCTATTACTAGAGCTTCTCCGCCGCCAAGAGCAGACATTATAGTTGAAAGTATTATAAGGAATACTGATCCCACAATAACTATTGTTATGTACATTTCCACAAGCAAAGATAGTAGGTCGGTGAATTTGTCAAGCTCTCTTCTGTAATCTCGCATGAATTCTGAGGCCTTCTCACTTAGATAGGCTTTAAGATCGCCTCCAGTACTTACTATAGAATTAAGACCCCATAAAAAGTTTTTAAATTTATCTGAGGGAGTTCTATCTGCTGAGCTATTTATAGCTTCTTCAACATCCGCTCCAAAGTTGTATACATCACCTGCTATTTTTTTTGCCTCCTTTGATACTTCGCCGTATTCTTCAAACTGTCCAAGGAGCTTGAACATTGCTGATGGGGGATTTCCCGAGGAGGCTACTGTTGATAGGTAGAGTGTTGCAAAGGGGAGGTTGTGATTTATGTTGTCCCTCCTCCTTGCTACCTCAATAGAAGGGTATAAGTAAAATCCTGCAAATACTATAGTACTTAGTAGAGTCCCCAGAAAGAAGCCTGCGATTAATCCTGCCATTATACCGGTTATAGATCCCTGCATCAGGCCAACAAGGACTGATATTAATGGGGTGGCTATTACAAAGGTTGCGGTGGCCGACATCAGAGCTAGGCTTAGATACTGTTTTAGAGTATACTTGATATCAGCCTTCTGAAGTTCTTTTTTCGTATCCTGGAAATACTCTTCTATCAGCTCAGCATAGCTATGAAACCACTGCTCCGACTTTGAGAGATACCACTTGTGTAGGCCCATTATAAAACACCTTCTCTCTCCTCTACTTTCTTCATAACTTCTTCGGGCCGGTCATAATAGTTAGAGATTATCCTTGCGACCTCTTTGTAATGTTTGATATCGTTCTTCAGCATCCATTTGAGGATTTTCTCCCTCCTTAGAAGTTCTTCTTGAACTTCCCTAGGGGTTGTGCCGTGTTCCTCAGAGATCTTGTGGAGAATATAAGACTCGTTAGGGTTCTCAAACTTGTCATCTGATGCATCCCACGTGAATATCCGGTTTACTAGAGGCTTGTCATCTTCTTTGGAATACCCTTCAAACTCGTAGATGTTATCCACCCTTCTCAGATATTTTCCCCTCCTCCTTGATCTCTTCATAAATACTATTAGGTCTAGATTCTCAATGAGGGATGGAGGTAACTCTATGGGTTTGGTTGTAAGTCTATCCATAACTTTCTGTAGGCTTGAGGCGTGTATTGTGGACATGCCGGGGTGTCCGGTAGCTATTTGCTGGAATAGTATATAGGCCTCCTCTCCACGCACCTCTCCAACAATTATGTAGTCAGGTCTCTGCCTGAGGGATTCCTTGAGCAAATCGTCCATAGTAACTTCGCCTGTCTGGTGCTCACCGAAACCGAATCCCTCCCTAGAAACCTCTGGAACCCAGTTAGGATGTGGTAATCTTAATTCGGGTGTGTCCTCTATAGAAACTATCTTTAGCTCGGGTCTGATAAACAGAGAGAGCGAATTCAACATTGTAGTCTTTCCGGAGGCTGTAGCTCCAGATATTAGCAGTGATTTGCCGTTCTCTACTCCCATCCACAGATATGCCATCATCTTTGGGCTTATAGTACCGTACTCTAGGAGATGTATGGGTGTCAGAGGTTCTTCAGTGAACCTTCTTATAGTGAAATTGGTTCCTCTCCTGGCTATATCAGTCTCTAGGGTTGCCTGAACTCGTGAACCATCAGGTAGAGAGCCATCAAGGAGAGGTTCCGCCATGGATATACTTCGACCGCATCTCTGCGCAAGCTTTCTTACAAAGGAATCCATCTCGTCCGCACTCTCAAATTTTACATTCGACTGTACCGACCCTATCTCTGTGTCTCGGTGGTAGATGTATACAGGAATGTCTATGCCATCGCAGGAGATATCTTCTATCTGTTTGTCATTCATTAGGGGTTCTATCCTCCCGAGACCCACAAAGTTTCTGTAGGCGTAATACTCTATTATATCCTTGTCCTCATCGGAGAGGTTGAATTCTCTCTCTTCAAGAAGCTCCCTGACTTTCCTCTGCATGTAGTTTTTGGCCTCTTCCTTTTTCAGCTGTTCGAAATCTATATCCAGCCTCTCCTTTAGCATGTCCTCTATGGTTTCAAGTATTTCCTTGTTCTCTTCCGAGAGTTCTGGTTCTATAACCTTGTATATGACGCTGTCCTGTTCCTCATCGTAGGTTATATGGGCCCAAGCAAATACCTTCTCATCGTCTTTTGGGTCATTAGGAATTAGGGGATACTTACGTTCAATTCTCTTTTCTTCCTCTTTATCTTCCTCTTTTTTCTTAGCATCCTCTATCCAGTCTGTATCTCTTTTTTCCGGGTGTAGACCTATCTTCTCTGTATCTGTGTGGTCTAAAATATCTTCCTCCTCTTCACTTTCCTCTGATTGGGGGCCAGATATATCCGAATCACCTTGTATAACTATCTTTCCATTATCTATCTCCGCAGACTCCTTTTCTTCTTCCTCCCTACCTTCTTTGGCTCTTCTAAGCCTCTTTATAAGCTTAAGCATGTTGACTGGCACTTATGACCCCTCCACAGTTATCTTGTTGTCCTGAAGGGTTATGGTTGCGGTCTGGAAGTCGTTGCTTACTTCACCTTCAAGCTCATACCTGTCCTCTAAACCATTTAGATTGCTACTTACATATGCGCCTCCACCTGCTAGGACTGCTACACCTCCCTGTTGGAATTCTATGATGTAGTCTTCGTCAGCTGCAGACCCTGGGAGGTTAAAGTTAATGCTTCCCTGGGTTCCGGCTTTTGCTAGTTCAACCACATGTAATGATACAAGATCAGCAAGCAACTCTCTCTGATCCTTCAGAGCTTCATTATTTACATCTCTTCCAAAAGATTCAAAAGCCACGAGGAAACCTATAGCTATCGCTATTCCAAATCCAAATATTATTACCTGTTCAATTACTCCGTACTGACCCTTTCTGCGTCTCATTAGTCTAAGATATTCTCACTAAGACCTTCCTAACTACAAGAGGCTCCCCAGTTACACCCCCGCCCTCTATAACTTCTTCACCGCCTTTTTCTATAGTTATCTTTTTTTCTCCTCCTGCCGCATTAAGGTTGCCGTCTCTCTCCAACTGTATCAGGTATGCCTTTCCTGCACTGGGGTCACGAAGCTGACGGTATTTCAGCTTGTAGGTGGTCTTGTATTCATCTCCCTGTAAATCTGCTTTTCCTATAATTACGCCGGGTTTGTCCTTGCCCTGTGTCCCCGCTTTCCCTCCTAGTCCTGCTTCTTTTATGCCGTTCATGTCGTTCTCGTTCAGTGGAACCCAGCTGTCAGGAGATACATATGCTGCACTGGTAACTGTGCTGTACGATATAGAATTGTCAGATACGTTTATGTCTAGGAATCCCTCCCCTAAGTCGAATTCTATAGTGCTTGATCCTCCTCTCCTTGCTGCCTTACGTATCTCTCCTGCTATGTTGTTCATCTTCTGAAGAGAAGACTCCAGCTTGTCGGTGTCCTGCTGTTTCTGTAGAAGAGGAAGGCCCCAGGTGTATGCTGAGCTTATGCCTGCCACCATTATGCCGGCAAGTATTACTGCAGTTACCACTCCCGACTGAGCTTTTCTTTCTATCATGGGAGATCACATTCCGTATTATAGTTAATGGTAAAGGCTGGTTAAAAAAGATTCCCAATAAATAGAGTTTAAGATCAAGAAAATCGCTGTATTTTAGATATTATCTCTGTCCTGCTTCACAGGGTTTCCCTCGGCTAAGTTCTTCTTCATCGGTGAACACAAAGTCCACTTCGTATCTTTTACCAACCTCCATGGTTGAGTCCAGATCTATTTCATAGAGAGCTGAATCCCCTGGCGAGGAGAAATCTTTATTATTTGTCGCATTAACACCGGGGCTAGTTCCCCTATCAGTTGAGAGTGATAGGCTAGTTCTTGTTAGCCGAGGATCGATGTTTCCTGTTGAAAACTCGCTTATGTCCATGTCTACAGGATCTAGATCGAGTTCGGTACTACCTGAGTTCTTGAAGAACACGCTTACTACTCCAGAACCTCCTTCGTTGAAACACCTCAGATCCTTGATCTGTGCATCTCTATTAGCTATGGACTCCCCTCTTTCTTGAAACTGTGTCTGAAGGCTTTGCATCCATACATAAGCTCCTCCTGCAGCTGCAACAGTCATCATCAGTAGTAGAAGTATTGCTATAACTGCGGTGATTCCTTTCCTGTTTCTGAAATTTATCATAAATCACCCTTGGTTCTGCCGTGAACCCCTACGGTTCCCGGATCTATTAGACCTCCTTGAGCTAGACCTGTTGCTCCGGGACTTAGAACTACGAGACTGAGAAGATTTGGAAGCTCTTTCTGAAGCCTGAAGTCTTTTCATTCTCTTTTCCAGCTTCTCTATACTATCATTAATAGTTCCTAGGCCTTCAAGCATCTTCTTGTTAGTGTCCTCAAGACTGTTCATGGTTTCTGCTATTGGGTCGACTAGGTTCTTCGAGAGGTTGCCTGATACGTCTTCTTCCAGAGATGCTTCTGATGCATCTTCTAGTAGTTCCATGAAGTCCTGTATGGAATCCGCTACATTGTCCATTTTGTTTGTCAGTTCCTCTACAGAGTTATGCAGCTGATCTGTGGAGTTAACCATGTCGTTGACCATTTTCTGGTTGGCCTTCATTATGTCAAGGATATCTCTAGTAAAGTCACCCCTACCTCCACCCTTCTGCTTCTCAAGCTCATCTATACGTTTCTCAAGTTTTCTTATTGGACCCATAGGGATTACTTCGTATTCTTCCGACCCATTATCACCGGATAGCTCTACTTCTTCGGACATTCTAATCAACTCCTTGGATTACCTGCATCCACAGTTACCAGTTTATGGAAGAGCGCTATTTATAAGTTTCCCCGCTGTTGGAACCCTTTCCCCTTTAGAACCATCTCTATCAACTGTACCTCTCGGATTTCTCAAAAATTTTCCTGATGCCTGCTGCCCCTGTTGAAAGCTCAAAGACACAGATACCTCCCACTATTGTAGGGACTACATATGTCGCAGTTCGGTAGAGTATGGCTGCAACCGAGGCTTGAGAGGCAGGTACTCCGGCTATTACAATTAGAAGGAAAATTAGGAATACTTCGAATCCTCCACTACCTCCGGGGGAGGGTATATTAGATCCCAGCGCTGAGATAGGGAGAACCAGCATAATTAGGATATAGCTGGGCTGTCTCCACCCTACAGAGAGTAAGAAAAAATACAGAACCGTTATCTGAAGTATCCAGGCTATATGTGAGAGCGCCACTATCTTTATGAATTTGCTCTTCGTCGAGACCACAGAATGTATGGTCTTATAGAAAGTGTCTACCTTCTTTGAAATGGTGTCTTCTTTTAGTTTTTCTTCAATACTCGAGGTTAGGAAGCCTATGTAGTCGAGGACGGTTGATACTATGCTTCCTAGATATACAGCTATCTTTTGTGCGTAATTCTTTTGAGTCCAGGCTATAAATATGAAGGAAGAAATTATTACTCCTACTACGAGTAGTAGTAGGGATATAAGCCTTATTATAGGGGTGGCTTTATTGAAGGCTAAGAATAACATTAGCCCGGCAACGGAAAGGGTGAAGAAGGGCATTTGGTTTATCACATCCGCAGTAAACACTGCTCCAAGACTTTTCTCATAGTTTACATCCGAGTTTTTGGATATAAGCCAAGCCATAAATGGCTCTCCCCCCATACGCCCCATAGGTGTGATGTTGTTGGCGAATAGACCGCCAAAGAAGAGCATAAGATGCTTTGTAAGAGTAAAATTGTGTCCTACATGTCCCAGGACTATTAACCAGGACGCGCTCCAGGCAATCCATATCCCTAGGCTTGTTATGAAGCCAAGAACTAGATATTTGGGTGAGGCTGACAGGAGCGCCCGGAGTATATCGGCCCACCCTACATAGGTTACAAATAAAGCAAGTATGACTACTGCACCTAGCGAGCTGTAGATCGCTTTCCGCAGGTTCTTGTCCATACTTTCCATTTTCAACCGTCTACTTTAAAACCATTCAGGCCTCCTTTTTAAACCCGTCCAAAATCTATTTCAAGAACCGGAGACCACAACTTCTTTGAGAGGATGAAAAGAGCACATGTCTTCATCTCGGGAAAAGTCCAGGGAGTCTTCTTCAGAGCCACTACACGGAAGGAGGCGCAGAAGCGCGGAGTCAACGGCTGGGTGAAGAACCTCTCTGACGGCAGAGTGGAAGCAGTCTTTGAGGGGGAAGAAGACGAGATTCAAGAGATGATAGAGTTCTGCCACAAGGGCCCCGAACGCGCCAATGTGGAGGATATTGAGGTCGAATATGAAGATGCAGGAGGTTTCGAGAAGTTTGAGATTCGTAGATAGGTTTTTTCTGGCTGAACCTGTTTGGGATTTAGCTTAATGCTTCCCCTTTTTTAACTCTTAACCCCAAATTCCTTGCCTGAGATGAACATAACAGAGAAGGCTGAGGCGCTCGATGAACTGGATCTGTGCGACCACTGCTTTGGAAGGCAGTTCGCAAGGCTTGGACACGGCCTGGAGAACTATGAAAGAGCCTGGATAATACGGAAGAAGCTTGATTCCGGAGAAAGGATATCTGAAGATGGCATAGATCTGGAAGAGTCGCCGGAAAGAGAACCCAAGTCCCATGAAGGTTGCGAGATCTGTAGTGGGCTGTTCCAGGATCTTGATCGCTATGTAGATATGGCCTTCAACGCACTGGAACGGTATGAGTTTAACACATACCTGGCAGGCACCAGACCTCCCTCGGAGGTTGTCGCTGCCGAGGAAGAGCTCTGGGAGAATCACGGCCTCCAGTGGGTTGAACCCATAAAGAGCGAATTGAATCGGCTTCTGGGCAAAAGAATAGAGAAGAAACTGGAAGAGGAGCGAGATATGGATACTACGGTGGATTTCGAGCGCGCAGATGTCAATTTTATAGTGGATATGGGCAAGGACCGTATAGAGCTTCAGGTCAACTCTCTACTGGTGCACGGTTTCTACAACAAGCTGGAGAGAGGTCTGCCACAGACCGAATGGCCCTGCGGAAACTGTAGAGGGAAGGGATGCGACGACTGTGACTGGACAGGGAAGCAGTATCAGGAATCGGTCCAGGAATTGATAGCTGAACCGTTTATAGAAGCGGTTAATGGCTTGGAAACCAAGTTCCACGGCGCAGGAAGAGAGGATGTAGATGCTAGGTGCTTGGGCAAGCGCGAGTTTGTCCTTGAGGTTCTTGAGCCTCAGAAGAGAGACTTGGATCTTAAGAAGATGCAGGAGACGATAAACGAGAGGTACGATGGAAGGGTGCAGGTATTCAACCTTGAGTTCTGCGGCAAGGACCTGATAGAGAAAGTTAAATCTCGCAGATCCCACAAGACCTACAGGGCTCTGGTAGAGCTTGAAGAGGATGTATCTGAGGAAGATCTAGAGGTTTTGAAGGGGATTAAAGGAATTGTGAGGCAGAAGACACCTACAAGAGTTGACCACAGACGCGCCTCCAAGACCAGAAAGAGGCAGGTGCTGGATATTGACTGGAGGAAAACTGGAGAAAAAGAGATAGAGCTAGAGATAAAGGGAGAAGCCGGACTCTACATCAAGGAACTGATCTCCGGAGACCGGTCAAAGACCAAACCGTCAGCCTCACAGCTCCTGGATACCGGGGCAGAATGCCTTGAGCTGGATGTTATAGACATAGAGAAGCCTGAAGGATATGAGGACGTATAGTTCTTCTCACCTACCTGGATGAAGCAAACCTTTTTAAGAGTAAGTGGTTGATAGAGTTTTAGGTAGCTTACAGTATACCGTTTTTAATGCGCTGTACCTGCGAAAAATAGGTACAAAAGGTGAGAACAGATGGCAAAGAAATCTCAAGGAACAAGGAACAAGTCAAGAAGAAAGATGGCAAAGAGTAGCCGTGAGAAGACAACGGTCTCAAGCCATTTCACAGAGTTTGACAAGGGAGAAAACGCAGTTATAGACCTAGATCCAGCGGTACATGAGGGGCTACCACATCCCAGGTTCCACGGTAGGACTGCCAAGGTCTTGGGAAAGAGAGGTAAGTCCTATATAGTAGAGATAGATGATGGTGGTAGAAAGAAGGAGTTTCCTGCACATCCCGCCCATTTGAAGCCTGCTGAAGAGAATTAGAGTTCTGGAAAGAGGTGTCCTAAGATGAAGATTATAGAATCAAATGACATAAGTCCTGTGGAAGTCCTTGAAACTCTTGAAGAGGAAGAGGAGGGCTCTTTAGAACCTATACAGAAGACTATCCTTGAACATCTACGGCAGAACACAAAAATTGAGTCTGAGGAAGCCTTTGAGGAGTTGAAGGATGAGCTTGAAGATGTTGAATCTCTTAAAGAGAAGCATATATACAAGATACTTGAGATTTTGCCGGAACATCCAAAAGAGGTGGAAGCTCTCTTCTCAAAGGACAGAATTAGAATGGACGATTCTGAGAGAGAGAAGATAGCGGAAATTTGTTCTTCGTACAGCACATAGCAACTTAGAGGGAATAAATAATGAAAGATAACCACGCAGTTGTACTTGACTTTCTGGAGCATGGAAAACCTGGAGGAAGCGACCAGCCTCTGGCGCAGATACTAGGTAAGAACCACTTTAATCTTCTGGAGGTTGTTGCAAGACCTAATGTACGTCTTAAGACTGGTGATGAAGTATATATAGGAGACGGCGAGAGAGAGGATGTCAAGTTTATAAAGGGTAAAATAACTTCGGACGAGCTTACTGGAAACGCTGAATCGGAGCTGGAGTACGTTCTGGATGACCTGATTGAGGAGAAGGAGGACAAGTTCGTGGAGTTCTTCAACAATGCCGAGCCCATAACAACAAGGCAGCACGCCCTGGAACTGCTTCCCTCGGTGGGGAAGAAGCATATGTGGGAGATAGTTGAGGAGAGGGAAGGGGGAGACTTCGAAAGCTTCGAGAATATTCGAGACAGGGTTGACCTACTTCCGGATCCGAGAAAGCTCATAAAGAAGAGGCTGGAGAAGGAGCTTGGAGGAGGATGCAAGAGATACCTGTTTGTACCCCCACCAAGATCCGAAGACAAGAATAAATACATCGGCTAGACCTAGTACAGGAGAAAGCTGGTAGGATGATAGATCAGATTCTACAGAGATACGGTTTCGAGCCTGACAAGCTTAAAGGCCAGCATTTCCTCGACAGCGAGGATATTCTTGACACTGAAGTTGAAGAGGCCGATCTGGAAGGTTCTGAAACTGTTCTAGAGGTAGGGGGAGGTATAGGAAACCTTACGCGCAAAATAGCCGGAGAGGCAGGCGATGTACATACGGTAGAGAAGGATCCAAGACTTGTTGAGGTTCTGGAAGAAGAGCTCTCTGATTTTGATAATGTCCATATCCACAACAAGGATATACTGGACATGGAACTCCCTGATTTCGATAAGTGCATATCAAACCCTCCATACCAGATCTCCGGGAAGATAGTGGAGCTACTTGGGACAAGGGAGAAGATAAGCATCTTGACATTCCAGGACAAGTTCGCGGAGAGGCTGGTTGCCGCGCCCGGATCCAGCGAATATTCAAGGATTTCTGTGATAGCCCAGTTCAGTTTTCTCCCTGTATTTCTCCAGGAAGTGCCTGCTGAGAGCTTTGTGCCTCCACCAGAGGTGGATTCTGCGGTTGTGAAGATGTATCCCAGGAACAAGAACTTCGAGGCCACGAGCAGAGAAGGCTTCAAGAGGACTGTCAGAGGACTGTTCACGAACAGGAGGAAGAAGGCAAGGAACGCTTTTGTGGACTCTCGCCACATACTGGAAATTTCAAAGGAAAGAGCAAAAAAGCTCCGAGACAAAATACCATTCAGCGAGGAAAGAGTTATAGACCTAGAGGTTAAAGAGCTTGTAGAGATATCCAACTACCTGGAGGAAGAGATATATGGTAGATAGATGCAAACTATGCGGGGATAAGATAGAAGAGGAGGAGCATAAGGAGAAGAAAGTATGCCACTCCTGCCTGCACAAGGGGTTCCTGAAACTCACAGAAGTTATAGGTAGGATGAAAGACTCTGAAGATGGTTGATAAAGTATTCTGGAAAGATCTGGAGTTCCATGTGCCTGAAGGGGTCTATGTTCCCCGTGAAGACTCATATCTATCGGCGGAGGTCCTTGTAGATCAGAGCCTCGAATCAAAAAAGGTCCTAGATGTGGGCACGGGTTCAGGTTTTCTTGCAGTGATAGCCTCCTCTCTAGGAGCTGAAGTTGAAGCCTTGGATATAAACCCGAAGGCTGTGGAAGTAGCCAGGGAGAACGCCAGGAGGAACAGCTGTTCTCTGGAGGCTTTCAGAAGCGATTTATTCGAGGAGGTAACCGGCTCCTATGATATAATTACCTTTAACGCGCCCTACCTACCTGAGGAGAAGGAAGAAGGCGGTGATTATGAGAATATGGCCTGGGAGGGGGGTGAAGAAGGCAGAGAGACCATAGACAGATTTATAGAATCGGCAGGTGATTTTCTCAATGAGGGAGGATACATACTCCTCACACAGATAGAGTCTAACGGTGTCGACAGGACCCTGTCGGATTTCGAGGACAGAGACCTGACTGCCGAAGTTGTCGGTAGGAAGAAGATACCCTGGCAGGAGCTGGTTGTTGTAAAGGCTTCGAAAATTTAATATAAAGGGCGCGCCAAATGAACGGTATGAGGATAAACTATAAGATCCTACTGCTAACGGTATTACTGCTGGCATTTTTCACTATCCCTGTTGCGGCCAATCACGGTGATGGATGGCAGCTTAATGAGTCTTGGATGGCTCCAATAAATATTACGTCAGGTTCTACCGGAGTTGTAGTTATTCAGTTGCATAATGAATTTCATGAACCTGTCAATCCGGAAGACTGTGATTCTATGGAGACGCAGTACGTATATCCTCCAGGAAACAGTGAGGGACAAGGGGATTTGGAGTATATAAATAGCTCTCCTGGCTTCTATGCCGGCCAGTTCCAAGCAGTGGAAGGTGAAAATGAGATCAATATTGATGTATTTAATGTAGGGGGCTGTGACTTCCCAGGCGGAAAAATAGACACTTCGCTTACAGGTTTGAACACCAGCGGAAATCTTACAGCTAATATTGTAAATACCACTGACAATCCTTTCCTTGAAGATCAAGAGTATAACCTGTGGCTTGAGGTCTTACAGCAGGGAGATTTTGAAGACGGCGTTGATGCTAACTGGACTATATACAACTGGAAAGGCGGTCGCGAGGACTATGACGAGCTAAGTAAGGGCGCAGGCGAGTTTTACGAGGATGAAAATGGGATTTTAATGCCTGAGGTCGATCTTCCTGAGGTAGAGGCCGGGAAGTACTTCTTAGTATTCCGAGCAGAAAAAGACGAGTCGGGACTGGACTATTACTATCCTTTTGGAGGAACCGCTAAAATCATAGAGGTTGCCAAGGACTTGAAGTTTGAGTTTGAGACGATAGACCTGTTCAGGGCAATGGGTCGCGATGGATGGTGTGCGGAAAGTAACAAGAAAACCCTAGGTAGATGCCAAAAAGGCGCAAAGATACAGGTACGTCTCAGAGAGAACAGGAGTAGCGCCAGTGAAGTGGAAGGAGGGGTGAGCGGGAATGGGAAAAACCTCACACAGAAAGGACTGAATTTTACAGAGATATCTGAGGGTTTGTGGATAGCAAACTTTACAATCCCTACGGATCTTGATACCTCTAAATTTGGCAAAGAACTTGATATAAATGTGATAGGCAGAAATGATCTTTCTAAATTTGAAAAAACTGACTCTGTGGACTTAAGCGTGTTTGAGGTAGATTCCTTGACTAGAGAATATGCTTTCCAGGGTGGAGAGATAGAGATATTGTTTGGGGCGGGGTATGAGTTCATCGATAAATTCCTGTCGAAAGATAAGATGGATACTGTATCGCTGGAGATACATCATCCTAACGGTACGACATGGGATATATGGAAGAATAAAGACGTGAGTAATC
>CAZWHR010000002.1:0-14290 GCA_964633675.1 uncultured archaeon
CTTAACTTGAATATAGGATTGTTCTCAGGTATATCACCCCACAGAGAGGTGTTGAATCCATGGCCAGACAACCTCCTTCTCTGCATACCTCATAATGGCAAAGTTCCTTTAAATAAGTTTGGTTTAAAGAGGATATATATTATATATGTTAAATTATTTTGGTTTACTGTATAGTTTTGTCAAAAAAACAGGGTAGAAGCTGTGTGGAGAAACCAGATACTAAACTAATTAGACGTAGAAAAAGGCAATGTAGAGATCAGAGACTACTGGTTCTCCTTATCCTTATACTCTAGGTTCCTGCCCTTCTCCCAGTTCTTCTCGCATTTGCCCGAACAGAAATGAACCTTCTCACCGGAGTTGAGAACCAGCATCTTCCCTGAAGATTTTTCCAGTTCAGAGCCACAGTAGCTACAGTTCATGTTAACCACCCTCCATTTCTACTTCCCTTAACATGAGTATATCCTCTTCTCTCACAGGACCCATTACATTTCTTACAAGAATCTTTCCTTCTTCACTTCCTTCGACAACCTTGCACCTGACTTTCTGAACTCCTCTGTGTCCCGTTCTTCCGAGAACCTGTACCACCCTTGCAGGAACTGCCATATGTTATCACTCCTTCAGTTCTTCTGCCTTTTCAGCAATCTCTTCTACGTCACCTTCTACAGAACCAGCATCTGAGACAGCGATGGCAGCCGACTGAACCTCTATTCCGGCAGCCATACCCAGTTCCTCTTTGCTAGGCACAAAGGTATAATTTATGTCTTTCTCCTCGCAGAGAGCAGGGAGATGCATCACTATCTCTGCAGGATCTACATCACCCGCTATTACTATTAGATCTGCTTCCCCTCTCTCTATGGATTTTGTAGCTTCGTTTACTCCGATTCTTATCCTTCCGGTATCCCGGGCTCTTTCAACAGTAGTGTACGTCTTCTCTGCAAGGCCTTCAGGGACTTCAAATTCTTGATAGCTCATCGGTTGTACACCTCGTATAAACCCTGCGAATAGACGTCCTAGGATAGACGTCCTAGGCAAGGGTCAAACCAGACTTGAAAACAAAGATTTATAAAAGGTAGCGAAAATTCGATGTAGAACAAACCTTTCACATCACGGGCTCACAATATCCTTAGCCGACCCCAAAGAAGCCTCCAACTTACCAATAACCTCCTCCAACTCCTTCCTCACTCTCCTATCATCATCAAGCCCATTCTCCAAACCCCCAACATCAGACTCTATCTCACCCACAACCCTCCTCATATCTGCCAGTGTCCTTTCAGCCTTTCTAAACTTCTCCACGCGTATGAACAGCGATCCTTTCTCTATTTCAGGAGTTTCTACCTCCTTGACCTCAGGAGCATCAGGCACATCTATATCAGAAGGATCTTCCTCAGCTAATAAATCAGATGCCACAGTACTTTCGTCCATTCCAGCCATTCCTGGAGATTCCTGCATCTCCGATCCCTCTAAAGGAGATTCAGAAACCCCGGAAGAGGATTCAAGCTCTCCCTTCTCATATCTTTGAGATCTCTCTTCAGTTTCCTTTTCGTATCTATCCTCGGCCTCTCCTTTCCCATGTTTTTCTCCTCCATCATCCTCTCTTTCTACACCTGCTCTAGGTTTAGTAAGGCTCTCTTCTGAAGGAGGTTGATTCTTCCAAGGCATACGTGCATCAGACTCTCTATTATCAGAATCTCTATCCGCCTCTTCTACAGGATTTTTATCGGTTCCTTCTTTATGCTCATTCTTTACCTTCTCCCTTATCTTCTCCATATCCTCTCTTCTCTTAGAAACATCTTCATCCGATGGATTAAACAGGTCTCCTATATCGCTAAATATGCCCATAGGGCAAAATTGGTCAAACTTCCTTTTAATAGTTACCTTCATGCCAACAGGTCTCAGGAGTGTGTAAAGTAGCAGATAACCTCCTCCCCTCCTACAGACCCAACCCTGCAGAAACCGAACCGTATAAACTGAACCACCTGATCAGCTTCAGAGAGGTTTGCCTCAACTAGACCTTCCTTCTTGGACGCATCCGGCATCACAACTTTACAGCGCCTGTTGTCCTCAGCAGGAACCCACTGGACTATATCAAGATTGTTGTCAAGCGCATAATCCAGATCCTCATTAAGCCTCTCTACTCCATTTTCAGTTATCCTGATGTTAAATAGATCCTTCAGTCTCAGTTCCTTACCGATAGAGTAGTCCTCCTCCTCTATAAATAGCTCCAGAGACCCATCCTTTCCAGAAACATCTATATTCCTAGAGCCACGGTCAGGAAACTCAGGATGTAGATCTGCCTCCGCAGTATAGCTCCCCTCGACTTCTTTTACCTCTACTTTCTTGGGTTCTTCCACAAAAAAATACCGATCCGAGGTCTCATCTATTATCTTCCGGTTCTCTGTGTATAGGCTGTCTACGGACACATTAACATTTGAGTCAGACATTCCAAAAGACAGGACGAAGTTCCTTATGGCTTCTGGCTGGAATCCGCGCTTTCTTAGAGATAACAGAGACCAAGTCCTAGGATCCTCCCAGCCGTTGTATTCTCCAGAGTCTATCTTCTGCCGGGATGTAGAGGTGGAGAGCTTAACACCCTGTAGATTTAGAAGGCCATGGTGCATTATCTCCGGAGGTTCCCAGTCAAGGAGATCCCACATGAAGTTCTCCATCTTTGTCTCCATCATCAGGTCTTTGCCACGGATTATATGAGTCATTCCAAGCTCATGGTCATCTATAGCCCATGAGAACTCCAACATAGGCCATACATTGTAGTCCCTCCCGACCCGGGGATGGTCAAGCTCAGAGAGCCGGAAGAGCACCCGATCCCGGAAGGCAGGGTTCTTGTGCTGCATATCCGTCTTAAGTCTTACAGCGACCTCTCCCTCAGAATAGACTCCCTTGTGCATCTTCTCCCACTCCTCCAGGTTTTCCTCGAGGCTTCTATCTCTATGGCTGCAGACCTCTCCCTGTTTCCTGTTCTCTCTAAGAGTCTCTGCATCGCAGTGGCAAACATAAGCCCAGCCCTCTTCCAGAAACTTCTCTCCGTATTCATAGAACATCTCGAGACGGTCGGACTTGTATACAATCTCGTCAAACTCCACCCCCAGCCATTCCAGATCCTTAGGTATTTGTCTGTAGGCCTCTTTGAGAGGTTTCTTCTCCTCCGAACCAGCTGTATCATCTATAACCAGATAGAGCTTTCCCCCGTAGCGCTTAACGTATTCATCGTTCAGAACAGCCATCCTGGCGTTTCCTATGTGGAGCATCCCGGAAGGGAATGGAGCGATCCTCATGGTAACTTCATCCTCTATGTTGGGAAGATCCGGGAGTCCTTCCTCTTCTTCCTTCTCGTCCTCATACTCAAACTTCTGTTTCTCCTCCTTTAACTCTTCCTCAGAAAGAGAGTTTATCTCATCTATAATCTCCTCTGCCTTAGAAACAACCTCCCCCGCTTTCTCCTTCAGTTCAGGATCTTCAGCAAACACCTTTCCTATCACAGCATCCTTCTGTGCTTCACCGAAATCCAGGGCGTTCTTAAGTGCATATTTTCTTATCTTCTCTTCCATAGAGAGTGCCTCTTCAAGAAATTCTTTTCAGTCATAGATACAAAAATGTTTCTAGAGTACTGACGATTACCTTCTCTCAGCCTTATATATATTAGTAGGTATTATGTGGCTTGCCTCATCCGAAATCTCCAGATAGTCAAAAGTTTCCTCTATTATCTCCTTTGAACCTAGAGAATACTGTAGCTGGACAAATAATCCCCCTGAACCCAGGACACTGTATGCTTCTGACACTATATCTCTTGTAAGACTATCAGGAAAGCTGTTTAGAGGCACACTGCTTACCACGTAATCCGCCTTGCCTCTGTCCTCCCTGCCATACAGATCGGAAAGATTCTCGGCCCGCCCCTTAACTATTTCTATTGATTCTTCTCTCTCAGAATATTCCTCCTCCAATATATTGCAAAACTCCTCATTCGTTTCAACTGCAACAAGGTAGGAATCAGGATGCATCCGTTCAACTATATAATCAGTTATGACCCCCTCTCCCGATCCCAGCTCAATTATGTTTGCAGAGCTATCAGGATCTATAGGCTTAGCCATGTGCCTACTTAGGTCTTCTGAGCTTCTAAAAGGCGTGGATACCTCGACAGGATGCTTTACCATCTCCTTTACCCAGGTCCACAGCCTTTGTAAATCAGGCATAACCTCAACTCTGGGAAAAAGATTTTTAAACTTTTAGATGGTGCTCTCCCCCTTATCCCAAGATGGTTAGTAGGAAACGATGACCCTAATCTGTGCTTATATCTCCAACACGTTCCCGTTTTCACAGATGAAGACATCCTCGTTCAGACTGTAATCCTCTTCTCTTGCCAGTTCAGCATATGAAGCCAGTATCTGAGTTGTTCCTGAGGCCGGAACTATATTCTCCGGCTTCAAGAGGTTTATCATCCTTCTAGAGTCCTCACGCTTTGCGTGGCCTGATGCATGGACGTCCTTTATCACCTGGGCGCCGGCCTCTCTCATCATTTTCTCAACTTTGTACCTGTTGGCCTGGTTCAAAGGAGAGGGTATGACATCTGAGGAGAATATCACATGGTCTCCCTCTCCTATCTCAAGGTCGTGTTCTCCTCGGGCAAGTCTTGTCAAGACAGCGTTCGGCTCTCCCTGGTTACCTGTACAGACAACCAGCCATTCCTCAGGATTTTCAGCTATACGGGAGAACAGCTGCTCCTTCTCATCTCTGTAGCTGGCCACCTCAACATTAGATAGGTCTATAAGATCCAGTTCATCGGCAGAAGTGGTGTATTCCTTAAGCGACCTTCCTACAAAGGCGACCTTCCTCCTGCCGTTGTTTGCTTCAAGTATACTGCTTAGACGCACTATATGGCTTGAAAAGGTTGTTACGAAAACTGCACCTCCTTGATGGTAGCTCTGATCCAGAACGTGCCTTAACTGGGTTCTGATCTCCGACTCAGACCTTCCCATCTCATCCTCAGTTACACGGGTTGCATCAGCTATGAAAAGCCTTACACCATTCTCAGATAGCTCCCTCATCCTCTCGTAGTCCGGACGATCCCCTAAAAGAGGTTCATCGTCCAGCTTGTAGTCCAGACTGTAGGCTGCGGCGCCTTCAGGCGTATGCAGTACCGATAGAACTGAACCGGGTATTGAATGTGTTATGTTAACAAATTCGAGCGTCAGGTCTGGAGATAAATCGTGTTTCTCCCCGGGCTCCATCTTGATTAACTCGTTGTCCATGGACTTCCTGTCCTCTTCCGCCATCCTTTCGATTATGCTCATAGTATAAGGTGTGGCTATTACAGGACAGTCATAGCTACCTGCAAGTTTAGGTACAGCCCCAACGTGATCCAGGTGGCCGTGCCCCACTACTATAGCCTTAACATCATCTTTCCTGTCATGTATATCCGAGTCATCAGGTATTGCGCCGGTCTTAATGGTATCTGTGGTTGTCATCTGCTCGATCTCGTTGTCCTCCTCTACCACGGTCTCCATGTCGTATCCCATATCAAATATCACAATCTCACCGTCTACCTCTACAGCGGTCATGTTCTTTCCAACTTCGTTGTATCCTCCAACAGCGTGTAATTTCAAAATCTATCACCAAGACCTAATTAGGACTCCCTACACTTTTAAATGATGCGCAAAGAACAGCCAGTTTTTCCTTTTTTTCTATCTCTCCAACCTCAGATAGAAGTAGGTTGATGCCATAAAGAGGAGAAGTATAAGGTATGGCATAGTAAGCGCTGGGGCGGATACAGGGCCTTCCTCGGTTCTTGGACGGGTGTTTATCTCTATCCTGTCTTTTGCTTCAAGATCGGTAGCATAGGACTTTGCACTGATTGTCAGAGCTCCAGAACCTGCTGATAGACCGCTTATCTCTGCCTCCACATCCTTCGTGGTATCAGGAGATATCGATACATTACACACAGAGCTATCAGAATTACAGTCTACTCCAGAGGTTTCTGATACCTTGCCAGATACCAGGCCGTTGGCAGCTCTGCCTCCAAAGGTTAATCTCGCCGTGTCAGGGAATGGAAGGAAGTTAGAGATCGATATATTAACAGTCTTCATCTCCAAGATCCCCATCTGTAGAGAATCTATCTCTCCACCACTCTGAGTGAATTTGACATCGGGAGGAACCTGCTGGGCGCTACATACTCCATCTTCACAGTTTCCGGATATGCACTGGCTGTCCTCAGAACATGAAGAGCCAAGAGGCAGACCTATGAAGAGACCTCCTACCCTCTCAGTGACGGAATTGCCATCTCTATCCAAGGCTCTAACATATACATCACGGTTTTCGGACGTCTCCGGGACAAAAGTACAGTTAGAAGAACCACATATAACTTCAGAACACTGTCTATCAAAGCAAACCTCCACAGAGTCAACTCCAAATCCGTTGTCTTCTACACCAGGCTCTATCTCTATCTGCTGTCCTACTTCGGCAGTTCTGGAAGATATACAGTTATCACAGCTTACCTCCGGAGGCTCGTGGTCTACCAGTCTCCCGCATATCTTGAGGTCGTATGGGTTATCATTACATGAAGCTACATGGGCGTTATCGGAGTCCGAAAGGGTTGCCATACATTCGTAGGACTCACCGCAGGAGCCTGTTGGATAAGATATATTTACATGGACTTCAGAAGAGTCAGAATCCAGATAGGCGGATTCTCCATAGCCGGAGTCCTCAGAAGTACCTGCATGGGCATTGGTCTCGCTTGATAGGCGGGCGAATTCCCTTCCTTCATCAGAGTTCTCTACCCTAGTATAGTTAAAGCGGTCGGTACACACAACTCGGTATTCGTAGTTATTCTCGCTAGGTAGTTCCGCATGGGCGTTTGAAGAATCGGACATTCCAAGCAGATCTGTATATCCGTCAGGAACAGAACCGTTAACCGTTTTACATGAGAGAACCTGAAGAGATGTTCCCATAGATGCAAGAGAAACAACTAGAATTATAGGCACAACCAGCTTAAGCATCTTTAATCGGGTCTTCTCTATCTCAGACATTGGGATTGCCTCCGGAATTCCTCTAGTAATTTTTATTTACTGGTGCGCTTTATATCTTTTGCCAACAAAGGATGAAACTGCGTTCAGTGCCAGAGAAAACTGAGAAAGTTGGGAGAATAATCAGTTCCGCTCCTCTTCTACCTCAACATCTGCCTCAAAGTCGTCAATAGTATATTCAAAATCAACGTCTTCCAGGCCTTCCCGAGCTTTAAGGTACTCCTTTGCTAGAAGGTAATAGATTACAGCCAGGGATCGCTTGCCCTTGTTGTTCGCAGGTATTACTAGGTCAATATTCTCAGTGCTGTTAATAGTGTCGCATATAGCAACTACAGGTATCCTTGCATCCACCGCCTCATTTATAGCCTGGCTGTCCTCCACCGGGTCTGTTACAACCACCACCTCCGGTTCTGCAAAGGACTCCCTTTGAGGATTAGTCAGTGTTCCAGGCATAAACCTTCCGAATATCTTCTTTGCACCTGTAGCCTCTGCGAACTTGACCACAGGCTTCTGGCCTATCTCCTTCCTGGAGACAAGAAGTATGTCTTCGGGATCGTAGTTGGCAAGGAAATTGCCAGCTGTCTCGATCCTTTCATCGGTCTTCTCAAGGTCTATTATAGCCAGCTTGTTCTTCTTCACCTTGAAGATGAAAGGCTCCATGTCATCAACCTTCCTCCGCATCCCCACATTGACACCGGAGGACAGGTACTCGTCTTTGTCCATTAGCATGTTGTCAAAAACACCTTCTCCATAGGCTGTCAACACACTTTTCCCACAAATATTTAAATGCCCCGTATACTGGATGCTGGGAAGAGTCTAAAAACTAAAAAAGGTTCCAGTCAAATCAAGAGTTTATAGGTGAGACAGATGAATGATAGACCAGACTGGGACGACTACTTCCTTAAAGTATCAGATGTTGTTGCTGACAGGGCTACCTGTGACAGAGGAAGAGCTGGATGCGTCATAGCAAAGGACAAGCGCATACTAACTACAGGATACGTCGGAGCTCCAGCAGGGCTTCCTCACTGCGATGAGGCAGGACACCAGATAAAGGAAATTACCCACAAGGACGGAAATACAAGCAAACACTGCGTCAGGACTACACACGCAGAGCAGAACGCCATAGTACAAGCGGCGAGGAGCGGAGTATCTATAAAAAATGCAACACTCTACTGCAAAATGACTCCCTGCCATGACTGCGCCAAGATGATAGCCAACTCCGGTATAGGTCGTGTAGTGTGCAGAAAGGACTACCATTCCGCAGAGGACTCAAAAAAGGTCTTTGAAGAGGCAGGAGTAGAGCTGGAGATCAGGAACAAGGAAGTGGAGAACTACGATGAGCAGTGAGAGCATTAAGATGAAGCTGATAGACAACCATGCGCACCTGGACTTCCCACATTTTGAAGAAGACAGAGAGAGGATCATAGAGCGGTGCAGGAAAGAGTTGAAAGCAGTTATAAATCCAGGTTCTGCAGTTGAGAACAACAGAGCAGCTCTTGAACTTGCAGAGGATCATCCTGATTTCATATATCCCTGTGCAGGCGCTCATCCAACAAAGATTGAGGGCATAGGGAAAGAAGGGCTTGAGGATATTATAGAAACTATCAGAGGGAATAAAGATAAGCTTGTAGCGGTGGGGGAGATAGGGCTGGACTACTACCACGCACAGGAAAAGGGAAAACGGGAGAGACAGGAAGAGTTCTTCATTCCTCTGCTTGAACTGGCAGAAGAATTGAGGTTGCCTGCAGTCATACATTCAAGGGATGCAGAAAAGAGGGCTCTAGAGATCCTGGATAACTATGATTTGTCCGAAGTGGTTATGCACTGCTTCAACGGGAACATAGATACTGTCAAAGAGTCGCTGGACAGGGGATACTGGATTTCTGTCTCCACACAGATCCTGTATTCCGACAGGGTTGAAGAGATAGTTGAGGAGACACCTGTGGAAAAGATGCTTCTGGAGACTGATTCGCCGTTCCTTGCGCCTGGAGATGAGATTAATAAGCCTTTAAATGTCCACAGATCCTTGAAAAAGATTGCAGAGGTAAAGGAAGAGGATAAAAGGGAGATAGGAGAACAGATAAACAGGAACACCGGAGAGGCCTATCTTACCGAGTTCTAAAAGAAGAGTTGATTCTTGGGAAAACTGTTAAATAAAAATCTATCCAAAACTCTGGATAGGGCAATGGGAATTGAATTCCACATAGAAGTCAAGGCCAAGCATCTTTATATTCTAACAGCACTTCTAGCAATAGCCACAGGAAGCATCTACATAACCACAGCATACGGAGGAAACAACCCTTCTGAAGTTGGACATACCTACAGGGAGCTAGAAGGTGTGCAGAAAGAGATAACCGATTCATGTTCCGGCGGAGAAGCAGTAAAGGAGGTGAAAAGCGACGGCACAGTAGAATGCGAGAGTATATCCGGAGGAGCTCCTAGCGGAGCAATAATGATATTTGAAAGCGGATGCCCCAACGGTTGGTCGCGTTTTTCGGCTTTGGACGGTCGTTACCCTCGAGGATCACCCTCCTACGGAAGTACAGGAGGTAGTAGCTCCCACAATCACGATCTTGCTAGATCTGGCTCTTACAGAGGGGCCATAGTAGAGGATCGTGATAAGGACCAGCAGTTACATAAATACACAGAATCCAGTAATCACATAGATCCTTATTTAGAGGTAGTCTACTGCCAGAAGGATTGAGCTTGAAAAAGGTTTTTATTCTTGCGACATAATTTAAAGTTATGCCCGAGGAGAAAGAGAGTTTCGAGCACGTCAAGAACTTCATCTTCGACCTTGACTCTACAGTTTGGTGCTGGAGCAAGCTGCTTCCAGGAGTCAAGGAGACGATACAGGAGCTGAAGGCAAAGGGGAAGAACATCTATTTCGCTACAAATAACTCCTTCCTCACGCGCCAGGGGTTTGCAGGCAAGCTGGAAAAGCTGGGGATAAATACTTCCGCCGACAGGATAGTATCTTCAGCATACTCTGCAGCTCAGACACTCTCTAGAAAAGGGATAAACAGGGCCTACGTTATAGGAGAGAAAGGTCTTAAAGAAGAACTCAGGGATAAGAACATAAAACTTGTGGAAGAGGCTGAACATGTCGTGGCAGCCATGGACAGGAACTTCAACTTCTGGAAGCTTGCCCAGGCAGCGGAACTTATCAGAGAAGGTGCAAAATTCTGGGGGGCTGGAGACGGCGTGAACTTCGAGACAGAAGAAAAAACCCTACCCGGAGATAAGCCTATAATCGAATCCATAAGGATCTCAGGTCTCCAGGACAACTATGAAAGGTTTGGCAAACCCTCAAAACACATGGCGAAGACTATCACTGAGGAGTTCGGACTGGACAGCTGGAACACTGCGCTTCTAGGGGATAACGCTAAGACCGATATAGAGATGGGTAACCGAATGAAGCTCAAGACAGGTCTTGTACTTGGAGGGGAGACAAAGAGAGAAGAGATAAAACACCTTCCAGAGGAACAGAAACCAGATCTAGTCTTCACAAAGTTCAAGCGGATACTGAGAAAGATATAACTTCCAAGATTTTTTCTCCTCAAAGCCACACTACTTATTCCTAAAACAAACTGTAGAGGAAAGACGACATAGCTAAACAAATATTAATCCCTGCGGGAATACAAAGGAAGACTTATAAATTGAAGAAACCCTCCCACTTAAAGACAAAGAGAGATCTCAACCGATGATTAATCTGCCAGAAAACATAAAGGATAGCGCCAATTACCTCCTCGGCACGGGTATGTGCTTCTTTTTCTCAACCTGCCTGATAGGATGTTCGCAGAGCCCTAACCTGTCATATCCCCCTTATACAGGCACATCTACCACAAAAATAGAAGATATGGGATACAGTCAGAGTGAGGGCTACAGCAAAAAGGGAAAAAACAGGAAAGATTATAAAAACGATAAAAAACACTCTGACAAGAATGAAAATGAGGGTAAGCCAATAGAAGTACCGTCACAAGAGTTAATGAACCCAGATATCGCAGAATATCTGGAGCGCAGAAACAGCCTGATCTATGAAAGAAAAAAACTCTTCCCTGAGGAGCCGAGGAAAGGACCCATCGACAAATATCGAAAAGAACTCAGAAAATACGTAGGGGAGAAAATTATAGAACAACTTCCCTGGATGCAAGGCCCTGTAAACTTCTTGAAGGACATAGAAGAAATATGGGAGGATATACGCAATCTAGAGTTCGTCATTGGAGAGGATGAAAAAGAATACAAAGACAGCAAGAAAGACCTGCAAAAAAATACTGCAAACAGATACGGTGCAGAGGACAAGAAGATAGAGCGTCCAACGCCCGAGTCAGAAGCCATAAAAATTAACACCGAATGGGATATAGACCTTGAAGAGTTAAAGCTGGATATAGAAATTACTAAGGGAGAGTGGAAACTAGAGATTTCAGGAGAATACAACTACAGGGGAGATGACTCCGGGGAGCGACAGGCATTTATATTCTTATCGCGACCGTTAGGAACTTCCGAATAAACCTGAAGAACAAAGCCTTTCAGGGGGAGTTCGATCTCGTTCTGTTTGCGGTGGAAAAGATATAGCTCTCTGAGAAACCTCCACTATCAGTCCATTTTAATAAATATGGCTGCAACAAACTGCAATCAGATTGTCCACAGGTGATCCAAAGTCACAGCCAATAGAAAGATAGTGACCTCAGCACTTCCATACATCCACGGAGTTCCACACCTAGGGAATATCGTTGGGTCTATACTTCCAGCAGACATATATCACCGTTTTCTAGATATAAAAGGAGTTAAAAACATCTTTATATGTGGCTCAGATGAGCACGGTACTCCACTGGAGCTTGCAGCTATAGAAGAGGGTGTTAAGACCGAGGAATTCGCTAACCGGCAGCATAAGAAGATAAAAAAACTTTTAGAAGAGTTCAACATGGATTTCTCGCTATACGGAAGGACACATACAGAATTCAACCAGGGGCAGACGCACAAAATGTTCAAGGAGCTTTACCGGAACGGTTACATAACCGAAAAGGAGCAGGATCTTCCATACTGTCTTGAATGTGAGAGGTTCCTTCCAGATAGATACATAGAGGGGGAATGCCCTCACTGTGGAGGATTAGCCAGAGGAGACCAGTGCGATGAGCAGGAGTGCGGAAGGCTTCTGGAGCCTGAAGAGATCAAGAATCCCTACTGCACGATATGTGAGAACCGGGAAATAGAGTTCAAGACCACCAAGAACCTCTTCCTTAAGTTGCCTGAGTTTGAGGACAGGATAAAGGACTGGCTTCAGGAGAACTCTCCCGTCCCTGATAATCTGAAAAAGGAGGTTTTGAACCTGGTTGAGGAGGGGCTGGAGGATAGATGCATAACTAGAGATATCGACTGGGGGTTTGAAGTTCCTACAGGAGAATTCGAGGAGCTTGACAACGAGGTATACAAAGATAAGGTTCTGTATGTATGGTTCGATGCTCCAATTGGTTATATAGGGATTACAAGGCAATACACTTCAAATCAGGGCAACTCAGAAGACTGGCAGAAGTTCTGGAAGGATGGAAATGCAGAGACAATCTATTCAATAGGGAAGGACAACACCATATTCCATACAGTTATCTGGCCCGCCATACTTCTGGGACAGGAGGACAATTACAACCTGCCGGATTACGAGTTCATACATCAGTACCTTCTGTCAAAGGATGTGCAGTTCTCAAAGTCCAGAGGCACAGGCCTGACATCAGAGAAGGCGCTGGAGCTACTTCCTCCCGACTACTGGCGTTTCTACCTGGCATCAGTACTGCCGATAAACCATGACAGCAAGTTCTCTTGGAAGGATCTAGAATCAAAGATAAACGGAGAGTTGAATGACACGGTCGGGAACTATGTCAATAGAGTCCTCAGCCTTGCAGACAAATGGTTCAATAATGAGGTGCCAGAACCGGAGAATCTTAGTCCTTACGCAAGGAAGTTCATGCGGAAGAACAGACACCTAGTGGAAGAGTTCAGGACAGATATAGAGCATGAGAAGAACCTGAAGAAAGGTCTTGAGAGAGCTGTAAGGATAGCAAGGCATGGAGACGAATTCCTGTCAGATCAGGAGCCATGGCACCACGAAGAGCGGAGAGAAGACGTTATATATGCTTGTATCGAATCTCTTAGGGCTCTTGCAGTATGTATATATCCTTATACACCTGAGGCCTCAAGGAAGCTCTGGAAAATGATATATCCGGGGGAAGAAATTGTAGAGGATTTGAGAGGAACGGGAAGACTGGAAAATATTCTAGACAATAGGATAGAGCCAGGTATAGAGATGGGTGAGAGGGAGATACTGTTCCAGAAGATAGATGCGGAAGAACTTGAGGAAAAGATCAAGAGTTCGAGAAATGAAGAAGGAGGTGAAGAAAAAATGGACAAGATAAGCTTTGACGATTTCCAGAAGATGGATCTAAGGACCGCAACAGTCAAACAGGTGGAAGAACACCCTAATGCAGACAAGCTCTACATACTCCAGATCGATATAGGTGGAGAGACAAAACAGAGCTGCGCAGGCCTGAAGGAACACTTTAGTCCCGGAGAGTTAGAGGGACGGCAAGTCATAGTTGTGAACAACCTTGAGGAGACAGAGCTGCGTGGAGAGGAGTCAGAGTGTATGATCCTTGCAGTGGATTTGGAAGATGATGTAGTGCCTCTGGCACCAAGTGAAAAAGTGGAGGACGGTCTGAAGGTTAAATAAAAAAACAGAGAGCAAGATAGGCCAGCCTATGACTTCCTGCTAGAGGGATTTGAAGAGTCTTCCAGACGGTCCTCGTACTTCTCCAGGACTTTTTCCAGCGCCAGATCCAGGTCTATCTCCAGCCTGTTGGCAAGGACTATTATCGAGAAATAAAGATCTCCGATCTCTATCTCGAGGTTTTCGGTGGCCTGAAGGTCTTTACCGCCGTAGTCAGTAATCTCAAGTATCTTCTTTGCGACCTCTCCCAGTTCTGCCACTACATCAAGAGCGCGGTACTCCGGCTCTATATCCAGGTCGTACCTGCTTATGAAGAGATCGACTTCCTCCTGCTTCCCCATCTGTCTTTCCTCCAAACACCTATTGTCGTGCAAGATTTTTATATTCAGGAGCCACAAAGTCCGTACATGGGGAAAAATAAGGGAAAGGTATCTCTACCGCTGGAGAAGCTTAACTCTCTGATGGACGGGGGTGTGGAGGAAGGTTCTAACGTCCTGATACTTGCAGACCTTGCGGTTAACAAGATGAAGTTCGGTTCTTC
>CAZWHR010000002.1:14300-32305 GCA_964633675.1 uncultured archaeon
CCATAATCAATCACAGGCTCGGACAGGCGGACCACATCCTTTATTTAGTGAACAACAAGCTCCCTGTATCCGCCAAAAAACACATCAAAAATTACAAGGAGAGAAAAAACCAGATATCCTTTATCGATGGCTTCTCCGCAACGTTGGACAAGGAGTCCTCAGAGGACTACTCTATCCCCGCCAAGATCAGCGAGGAGAAGAGCACATACATAGAGAAGACCCAGGAAGCAGTCCATGAAGCGCTTGAGAAAGAAGGTGAAGGCAACAAGACACTGCTGCTGGACTCCATAGATTCATGGATAGGAAATCTAGATGAACTCCAGGAGTTTGTGGAAGCTACAAAGAGTAGGCTGGAAGAGCACGGAGCAACAGCATACTATCTGCTGCCTAACCTGGGATTTGAGGAAGATGAAGTCGAGACATTTAAGGAACTGAAGGATACTTTCGACTATCTGATACATCTGAAGGGAATCGAAAGGACTGGAATAGTTCTGAAATATATCGACGTCAGGAAGCCAGAGATAGAGACAAAGATACCTTTTGACATAACTCTGCAGGGGCTAGCGACATACATACCGAAGATCCTTGTCACAGGCCCGGACAACGCTGGCAAGTCCACTACGGTCAAGAACATGTCAGATACTTCCGTATCAGTGGACAGACTAGGGACTACTGTTGCTCTTGACCACGGAGAGATAGAGAGGGAAGGCATAAAGACCTACCTGTTTGGCACCCCGGGGCAGGAGAGATTCGACTGGGCTCTAGGGTTCCTAGGAAGGTCTATATACGGATGTTTCCTAGTGGTTGACTCTAGAGATCCGGACTATGAGAGAGCAGAGGAGATACTTGAAAAGCTGGAGGACAAGGAGATCCCAACAATAGTTCTTGCAAACTTCCAGAACAAGGAAGGAGCGTTATCTCCAGAGGAGATCGAAGAGGAGATGGGTATCAGCGCTATAGGCGTAGATGCACTACATGGAGAAAACCTGGATTACGCACTGGACTCAATATTCGAAGAGATACTCAGCAAGCATTCCTGGTACTACACCTAGAAGTAAGACTAGACAAGAAATATAAACGCAGAGAAGAAAAAAGAGGATATAGAAAGATGCCATCTACAGAGGAGCAACTCAAGGAACCATTGCAGGACATAAGAAGTATAGAGGCTGTAAAAGGATCAGCGCTTGTCAGGAGAGACGGACTGATGATTCTATCCCATCTACCAGAAGAAGTAGATTCCGATCAGCTTGCAGCTATGACTGCATCCACTGTAGGTTCTGGAGAGACTGCTTCCAACACTTTGGCGATAGGAAACGTTGAGCAAGTTATAGTAGAGTCTCAACAAGGCAAACTAATATCTACAGGAGCAGGTGAAGACGCAATACTCACAGTAATAACAGAAGAGCGTATTAATACTGCAGAAGTCCTTAAAAAGATGGAGACTGCTCTTGAAGAGATTCTGGAGATTCTTTAATAGTTAAAATAGGGAAAAAATTGATAAAATAGCCCTGTAGAGCGATATATAACAGCGTTATAGCAGGTTTTCTGGTTCTTCCAAAAGATGTTAAACAGTTCACCTGAAAGACTCCTTCGACAAGATGCTTCCGAAACCCCAGAACGTAGAGAAATGTAAAACCTGTGGGAACAGACACCCCTACTACGAGGGCAACTGTCCATTAACAGAGGTAGTACAGCGCAAAAAGAAGATAGATAAGCTACCTGAAAGCATGTTCGGGGATACACCCTCTGTTTTTGTAGGGAGGCACAACTATCCCAACGTTAATGTAGGTCCAAGCGCCACTCAAGAGGAAGAGACAGCTCTCAAATTTCAGGATCCTAAGGAATGGTTCGGAATGCCGTATGAAGAGGTTATAGGGCTTCAAACAGCTCTCATAAGGTCGAAGAACCGGAAGAGCGTCAGGTCGGATGACCGATTTACCAGGGAGAACCAGTTGCTCTCCATGGCAAAGGAACCTACAGATATAGAGATAGAATTCAAGAATAGACCGAAATTCCAGTACAACTTCGACAACATAAGGAATCCCGTGGTGTCCTCAGGGCCGCTGGAGGACATGAAGATAGCGGAGAACATCAACATAAAGCATTCTGTGGAAAAAATAGTGGAGGACGAGCTAAAAGCCGAGAAACAGGTGGAAAAGCTCTACAGCAAAGATGTGGATGTCTACAAGATCATAAATATACTTTCCTCCGGGGCTATGGGAGAAGAAGACAAGAAAAAGATGGTTCCCACAAGATGGAGTGTCACAGCCTCTCAGTCTATGGTTGCCAGGAACATTATAGAAGACCTGAAGGGCATGCCTGTTGTCAACGAGTACAGAGTCTATTCCAGCGAATACCTAGACAACCATTTTGAGGTTTTGCTTATACCCGGGAAATGGGAGTTCGAGAACTTCGAAACCTGGGCTCCGAAAGAAGGCACAAAGCATACAGAAAAGGCATCAATCCTCCAGGAGCATGAGCCGTATGGTGGAAGGTCCAGCTATGCGGAAAGGCAGGGAGGAGGATATTATGCCTCAAGGCTGGGTGCGGTGGAAGGCCTGAAGAACCTTGGTAGACAGGCAAGAGTTATAGTGTTCAGGGAGATCTATGAGGGATATATAGTGCCTGTAGGTAGCTGGCAGATACTTGAGAACGTTAGGAACGCTTTCAGAAACGACTGCATAAAATTTGAAACAATGAAGAATGCTCTCAGCCATATAGACAAGAGATTAAGGGCTTCAATAGAGCACTACAGGAATAGAAGTGAAATATTGCAGCAGAAGAGGCTGTCCGACTTCGTCTCCTAGTCGTTGACCCTAAGGAAGAACTCTGGATTCATAAGCAGTATATAAACGCTGACCACTGCAGAAATTAGGCGGCCTATAAAGAATCCTACAACACCCAAAAAACCCAAAGCTCCTTCAAAAGCATTTGAAAGCAACAAGAGCACGAAGGAAACTATCACTATCAGTGAAACCTCAATTCTGTTCTCACTTGAAGCATGAAGACCCTTCTTGAAGTCCTTGAAGAACGCATCTTCCCCCACCACTACAGACACAGGAGTGAAGTAAAACATTACAGTTATAATGAGAGACGTGATCAGAATAATAAGAGCGCCTATCGCAGCCACAACCCAGTTTTGATATATTAAACCCATAAAAACTATTAAAGATCCAGGAAGACTGGCAATCAACCCTATAGCTATGCTTATGAAGAAAGCAGCTATGCCTCTTGGCACCTTCATAAATCCCTCTATAAAAGCATCATAGAAGCCCAATTCCCGGCCCTCACTCTCCTGCTCCACCAGAACAAAGTAGAAATTGTTCACCCAGACCTGGAAGGGCGCCAAAAATAACATTATACCCATAACTATCGCAATGATGTCTAAAGTTATCATGTATGGATTGAAAAGAAGCCCTATTACATATATCCAGACAAAACTCCATACACCCACTATCAAGATTTTAGGAAGAAAGAGAGAAGGCTGACGTCTGAGAAGTCCAAAGGAATCAACTATAACCTCCTTTAGGCGTTCCATATTTATCTCTTTTTTAGGGCTAGGTTTAAAACATCTGTCATCCAATCTTGCCTTATGAGTGGGAAAATAGAAGAAACAGTAGAAGAGCTCTTAGAGGGTTCTGAAGATTCAAATGCCTTGCTGGCTCTTGTCAATCAGCAGAATTTCAGGAAAGTATCAGACCAGCTGGTGAAATGTTTTCTAGATTCAGGATACAGCGGCATACTTCTGACATCTCATAGAACACATAGAGATGTCTTGGAGAGTCTGGAAGGGAAAAATATAGATATATCGGAACTCTATATCCTGGATGTAATAGGAGAGATGGTGGGTCAAGGGGCTGATAAACCTCAAATCAAAACCGTGAACTCTCCCGAGGCTTTCAACGACATAAACACAGAGATTCACGACTTCTACGATGAGATAGAGCAGGACAGGAACTTTCTACTCCTGGATTCATTTACTTCTCTGCTGATACACAACAGCGTAAAGAAGACCGGACGGTTTGTGGAGAAGCTCGTGGAAAGAGTAAAGAAGGAGAATTCAATACTCGTGGTCCTGGCAGTAAGGGAACAGCTGGAGAAAGATACTGTAGAGAAGCTTGAGAGGATACTGGATAAAACAGTAGAGTTCCTCTAGTCATTGTCCTCTCCGGGCCTACTGACCTCGTTTCCGCTTCCCTTCATCTTCTGTATAAGGGAGGAGTTCTCGCATTCAGAACACTTTATATAGTAAGGCCTGTTAGGCATATTTTTCTCTCCTTCGGTCTCAGCGCCACAGTAGGGACATTCCAGCTTGTACTTGAAATTCTCCCCGTCATAGGAGAACATCTGTATGTGGCCTGTAAGCTCATCTTCATCATTAGGAAGCTTCCTGTTGGTGGCGTATTCCACCCTGTCAAAATCTATCTCTTCCATACAGTTATCTTTGCAGAAGCCCAAATAAAAAGGCTTTGGAAAACCTTCTATAAATCCATAAACTACACCCTGAAACTCCTTATATCCCCATAATTCTCCAGCACCTCTTCCTCAATCCTACCCTCTAGAGGCCTTTTAACCTCTATTTCAAAATCTTCGGAGTCCAGTAGATATTCTGCAGATTCAAGAGCTCCTGAAACTATTATATCCGGATCAAAGACATCTAAAGCCTTCTTTAACGCCTCTTTCCAGGAATCAGAGTCTAAAGCTACAGGCTTCAGTCCTAGCTGGTATTCCTCAAGCACCTCGATACCTTCCTTGATGCTGTCTATATCCCCGTCCTTGGCTATAGGAATCAGAGAGTATCCTCTCTTCATCATCTCAAAACCTGCATAGGTGTATGCTCTGTCCACCATTGGAACTACTGCAGTCTTATAGGAGGCTAGAGGGAGACCCCCCGGACCTTCCAGTCTTTTGAGAGATACATAGAGTCTTTCCTCGAACACATAGATCCATATTTTCTTACCTCCCCCCTTGTGGTTCCAGCCTCTGTTCTCCAGCGCTTCAACCAGGCTCTCCTTTCCCGTATCTCCACCCACATTTCTCACAAATATCTCAAAGTCGCCGGATTCAACTTCCTCCTCTTCAAGGGTTTCTGCTACACTTTCAGGGTTTTTATCGCATTTTAGAGAGATATAGACATTTTTTACTCCTGTAAGATATTTTAGAGCCGATGATGACACATCAGCTTCTTCCTCCAACACCTCTAAAGATATAAAACGCTCAAGAACCTCTAATCCAGGATTTACCTCTCTGCTGTCCAGCTTCTCAGCTATCCTATCCTCAAGCCTTTCCAAGGCGTCTTCCTCAACTGTTTCTTCGGAAGGTTCCACTAGCAGCTCCATGTTTAAAAGAGTTTTTATAGCAAGGATTTTTAACTCTCCAAACCTCTTAAAAAGAGAGGTAGGGGAAAGCTATGAAAAGGGTCGGTGGTCTAGTCTGGTTATGACGTCGCCCTTACAAGGCGAATATCGGAGGTTCAAATCCTCCCCGACCCATAGTCAGGTTACGCCCTGACTCACAACATTCCTCCGGAATGTTGTTCGAACATCTTTCCAAAAGAAAGATGTGACATACAATAGACGGTTCGTACAGTCGATAAATTCAGGAGGAATTTCACTCGTCGAGTGAAACTGCCCGAAGGCAGTTTCCACGAGCAGTGCGAACCGCCACGCTCAAGCAAAGGCGAGAGCAGAGGGGTTCCACAGGAACCCCAATAATAGCCATCGCCTATCTGCGACGCCCCGGTGGCTTAGCCTGGTATAGCGGCCGACTTGTACGGCGCTTCGAGCCGCCTTTCACTGGCGATACGCTGAGCACAACTGCTGCGGCAGTTGGAAGTAAACTTCAGGCCGTCAGGCCTGCGACCCTCGAAGAGGGTCTGATCTGCCAACTGGATCGCCAGTTGTGTGATGATCAAAAGAACGTCCAAGGTATCGGCAGGTCCCGGGTTCAAATCCCGGCCGGGGCTTGTATAACTTTGAGTGACGTATACAACCCACCATATCCATATATTTTTTCTCCAACCCTCTGCTAAAAAATAATTAAAATGCCCCCGCACAAAATTAAACAATTATAAAACTTAGGGGTTAATCTAAACAACAATTAAGAGGTGTCTCTAATGGATGTTAGATCCACGCTAAAAGCAGGCGCATATACAGTAATGATAGGTGCAGCTACATGGTTAGGCGGAGGATGCGACTCCGATGAAAAATATCAGCAGTTAGAAGAACAGGTAGAACAGCTAGAAAAAGAAAAAAAGGAATACCGGAAGATTCTCAAAGAGGTTGAAAAGGAATACGATAAAAAAATCAAGGAATTGGAAGAGAAAAACAAAGAACTTGAAAGGGCCAAAATTCCTAGAGACATCTATCAGCAGTTTGAGGAATCAACATTTTATTTAGAGGCTCATGCGAACTATGAGTTCAATTATGACGGAGCTACGCCGCATTCTTTAAGAAGGATGGAGGGAAAGAACGAGAAAAAGATGCACGGAAGCGTATTCTGTTTCTATGGGGCGGATGAACCGGATGCAGAATATTCCTATTTCCTTGGAGTTAGTCATACAGTTGATCCACAAAAAATAGTGGAAGTAGAATTAAACAACCTAAAGAAAAAAGTAGAGAGTAAAAAAGAACAGTCTGGAAAAGGTTCTAGGCGGTTTAAACGTCTAGAAAGCTATATAGATACACTGGAGAAAAACATCGAAAATCTGCCTGAAAACTTTGAAATATTGGATAGAGAGATCGAGTACCAGCTTCCAACGGAATCCGGAGGAACTAAATCAAGAGACCTGGAACTGGTTTCATTAGACCAAAATAAGGATATAGCTCTCTTTAGATCCAAAAAACCTGTAGATGCCGATATAGATAAGCTTATGGATCCAGAAAAAATGTACAGAGGCCGTAGAATTATAAACGCTGGCTTCCCTCCAAGCCTCAAAGGAGAGCCGTTAGAACTCCTGGAAAACGGTATCGTGTTAGGGAAAAACAAAAATAGCATCTATTCAAATTTGGATATAGAAGGAGGAGACTCCGGTGGCCCTGCAGGAGGAGAATACAGGGATACCGATGAAGCAGCATTTGCTGGCCCGGTCACAATGGTTAACAGGAGTGCTCTATTCGGTAAGACTCAGTCTCTCTTCATCCGGCCAGAGATAACACGAGAATTCCTAGAGGAGAATGGCTTCAAAATAGACGAAGATACGAGAGAGATAAAGAAGGTTTCAGACGAAGAAAAATAAGGTGATTTCCTATGCCAGCATCTCCTCGAACACCCACATGAACTTCTCAGGGTGGTTCAGGAATCTTAGGTTATAGGGTTCATCTATCATAGTATACATAAGCCTTTCATTAGTTATACCTAGTTCTTCAACCTCAAAAGGATCCACAAACCGGATAGAAGGCACCAACACATAGTTAGGGTTGGTTACAAAATCTCCATTAGTCTTTTCGTAGTATGCACCTCCCCTCTTTTCCATTATATCACTGTAGATAGAATCAAACCTGGTTGAAACCCAGTTAGCCATCACCAGATCCTTATCCGAAGGATTTATGGTTATGTGTCCGTAATTCGGAGGTATCAATACCTTGTCCCCAGACTCAGCCTTCACAACTATCACGTCTTTAAGCTCTCCGTCTTCCTTCTTCTGCATCAGGTAGTGCGCCTCTCCCTGTATGACCTCGTAGATTTCGGGATAGGACAGACCGTTCCTTGCCTCCTCATGGTAGTGGCCCTTGGTTTTGACGTGTTCGTCACCTAGGTTTGCAGAAGGAATAACCGTTATATCATAGCGTATATCCGAGGACTGTATGTCTCTCCTGTGCCTGTTAAGACATAGGTCTCGGTACATGAAGTACAGAGGTATGTCTTCAGCATGTCCGGCCCATTTTTGATCCATTAGAACCTCTTTCATGTCAGAAAGCATCCGTATATCTGGCTCCCTTTCGACATCACCAAATCTTAACTTTCTACCCTCTTCAGCCCTTCCTAAGCTCTCCATTAGATCTCACTCTCCATGTTTCCGCGACTTATGGATATTAAGACCTCTGGAACCAGAGAAATCTCTACCACACTCTTCACAGGTCTTTTTTCCATTCTCCTCATACTCTTTCCCGGATTCCTCATTTATCCCTTTATCTTCAGCCACCTCTGAAGAACTATGATCTTTAGCTCTGTGTTCAAGCCTACCTCTGAAAGTCTCGAAGACACTATCACAGTGCTCGCACTCAAACTCATCCGTATGCTCAATTTCCCTCCTCTTCATTCTCTCTCTAACATCGTACCCGCACCTATCACAGCGCCTTAAATCACCGTTTAGAGGTGCTTTACAGTCAGGACATTCCGGCATCTGGGCCTCTGTAAATATTACTACAACAAGGTACACTACTGCGCCTATAAGAGGTAGAAATACAACAAGTATCATCATCAGGTAGAACTGGCCTTTAGATATCCATTTCCTGTGGCCTGCATCGTATCCTACAGCCAGTATCAGCAGGAACTGCAGGCCTAGTACCAGCCAGTCTGTACCTCCCATACCACCAAAGTAAGAGCCAAAGCTGCTCATAGCTGAATCCAACCCCGACATTCTCATCGCAACCAGGTAATTTCCAGACATAAGCACCCTATGTCATTTCTCACAGCAATCTTATAAATAACAAGGGACCCGATAGGAGAAACGATGGCAGTTTATAAAAAACTGGAACTCAACTTTTGGATATATGGAAACACCTCTACTGCTCGTGAACTTCAAGACATACAGGAAAGCTTCCGGAGGGAAGGCGCTTGATCTTGCCTACAAATGCGAGAGAGCAGCAAAATACACTGAAAAAAACGTCTGTATAGCAGTCCAGAACGCTGATCTATCTCGGATAGCAGATAAAGTGGATATACCCGTGTTTGCTCAGCATGCGGATCCTATAGAATACGGTAGCAATACAGGCCAGGATCTGGTCGAGACACTGAAGTACAACGGTGCCGATGGTGTTATTATAAACCATTCTGAAGATCAGGAATCACTTGACAGGATAGAAGAGATAATAGACCGGTGTAGCAGCCAGGGACTGGTAACTATGGCATGTGCGGACGAGTTTTCTCTAGCAGATAGTATAGACTCCTTGGGCCCGGACTTTGTAGCGTATGAACCTCCGGAGCTTATAGGAGGCAATAAATCTGTTTCAACAGAGAATCCAGAAAAGCTGGAGAAGATGGCAGCCGATCTCAGTAGTACCGTGCTTGCAGGAGCAGGTATAAAGACCAAGGAAGATGTGGAGAAGGCTCTAGAGCTAGGTGCTAAGGGGATACTGGTAGCCTCCGGAGTCATAAAAGCGGATGACCCATATGAAGCACTCAAGAACTTCCTAGAGCCCTTTTAACCCTAGGAGTGATTAAATTGGATAGAGTTATGTACATAGGAAGATTCCAGCCGTTTCACAAAGGGCATCACCATGTAATCTCGAGTCTAAAGAATGACAACGATCTTACAGTAGGTATAGGTAGCTCTGAAAGGCACCATGAGGACAAGAACCCGCTGAACTTCTTCGAAAGGTACAGGATTCTGAAGAACTGCTTTCCGGAGATAGATATCATATCAGTTCCCGACCACCCGAGCGATCGAATCTGGACAGAACAGGTTCTAGAGAATATAGAGCCCAACAGGGTTGTTTCCGGAGAAGAAATAACAAGGAAATGCTTTAGAAAAGCAGGCATACCTGTAGAACATCCGAACTATCTAGACAGAAAAAGGTTTAGAGGTACAAGGATTAGAGAGAAAATTCGTAAGGGAGATGAATGGAAAGAGCTAGTTCCCAAATGCAGTCTGGAGGCTCTTGAGGACATAGGTTTTGAAAACAGAGTTAGAGAGATTCAGAACTAGCTTAAATATTCTATAGCATCAGATATAGAATCTATAACATCCTCAGCCATCAAGGACTGAGATAAGTTTTCAGCAGCCAGATCGCCAGCAGTTCCAGATATCTTTGCAGCAGCTATGGCCGAATTAAGAGAGGAGGCTCTAGGTAGGAGTGCTCCACAAATCCCTGCAAGGATATCTCCTGTACCTCCCCTAGTCATGTAAGGGTTGCCGGTGTCGTTAGTGAAGATGGTCTCTCCGTCAGATACTATATCTGTAGGCGACTTCAGGAGTATCGTTGATTCAAAGACTCTTGAAGCCTTCTTAACCTGTTCCTTTACAGCCCCAAGCTCCTCAGCAGGTTCTTCTCCATAGATACGTTCGAACTCCCCTCTGTGAGGAGTTAGAATTGTATTTCTATCGCCGAGATCCAGGGAGTTAAGTTCAGGCTGTAGAGCATCAGCGTCTACAACTGCTGGCTTAGAGGTTCTTCCCATAATCTCTTCTATAGCTTTCCACGTCTCCTGGCTGTCTCCAAGGCCGTTTCCCAGAATCATACAAGAGCAATCCTCGACCGTCTTGACTATTTTATCCACATTTTCAGAGGTTATTTTAGCTCCTTCTAGGCTTCGAGAGATTAGATCCGGATAGAATGCCGCACACGAGCCGGCAGAGGCCTCTGGAGCCAATATTATCTCGATATCGGAACCAGTCCTTGCAGATGCCAGAGCGCATATAGCAGGAGTATTAGGAAAGTCTTCAGACCCACCTATAAAAGCTATCTTCCCAAAATCTCCTTTCTTGGAATCTTCATCGCGCTCCTCGAACAGTCTCTTTATTCTTTCCATCGGTTCTCCACAGTCGGAAATGTAACTGCCTGATACTTATTACTATCCCGGACAGGATCTGGAAGAGAATTCTTTTATGCCAGCAGTCACAAGGTAAAGGTAAAGATGCCAAAGATCACCATCGGGAGGTCGGAGGAGGATATCGAGGACTTCGGAGCCGAGGCAGGTACCGGGCTTATAGGAAAGCATATAGTAGGTGAGAAGAAGGATGCACACACAGCAAACCCTATACACATGGATCTGGCGCGTCCACACGTTGTAGGTGTTTTCGGAAAGAGAGGTTCAGGTAAATCGTATACCTTGGGATGTATAGCCGAGGAACTGGTGAATCTGGAGGAAGAGGTCGCCAGCAATCTTTCCACGATAATAGTTGATTCCATGGGGATATACTGGAGCATGAAATTCCCAAACGAAGATGATGCAGTACTTCTGGACAAGTGGGATATCACGCCTGATGCCGTGGATCTAGAGCTGTATATACCCGAGGGACAGGCAGATACTTTCAAGGAGAGAGGAATACCGTACGACAAGACATTTACTATAAAACCCGGAGACCTTAGCTCCGGAGACTTTGCCATGGCGTTCGATATACAGCTCAACACCAAGAGAGGTATACTTCTAGAGCAGGTGGTGAGGAAGATATCCGAGGACAAGGGAGAATCATACAGCCTGGAGGAGATGAAAGAATACACTCAGGAGCAGAAGGACTTCGATGAAGATACAAGGAGAGGTCTGGTGAACCGTTTCGAGGCAGCACAGGACTGGGGAATATTCTCAAAGGAAGGCACAGACCTTGAGGAATTCACAAAGAGAGGTAGCCTGACAATACTTGATCTATCCCTGTTCGGGGAGATCAGGGGGACCTGGTCGGTCAGGACTCTTGTAGTGGGTCTTCTGGCGAACAAAATTCTGAGGGAGAGGATGGCTTCCAAGAGGCTGGAAGAGATGAAAGCTATGGAAGGAATGCAGACCTCCGAATCTCCTATTGTATGGATGCTTATAGACGAGGCGCACCAATTCCTGCCTAACGAGGGAGAGACACCTGCTACAGATCCTCTGCTCTCATGGGTGAAGATCGGGAGAGAGCCGGGAGTATCTCTTGCGCTGGCAACTCAGCAGCCCTACAAGCTAGATCCAAGAGCGCTATCACAGTGCGACCTCATACTATCTCATAGATTGACAGCTAAGAGCGATATAGAGGCTCTGAAGAACATCATGCAGACCTACATGAGGTACGACCTGACCACATACATCGACAATCTTCCAAGGAAGAAGGGAGCGGCCATATGTCTGGACGACAACTCTGAAAGAGTCTACTCTCTCAGAGTCCGGCCTAGAGAGTCCTGGCACGCCGGTGGAACTCCTATAGCTCTTAAGGAAGGTAGAACATAGATGGAAGATGGCGGGTCGAAAGCTTAAAAACAGTTTCTAGTCCACAATTTTAAGGTATGGCGGATCATATAGAACATCCTAAGATCCATAAGGGGACGATAGAGTCGCGTGCCTACCAGGAGGTTATCGCTGCGCAGGCGCAAGACAGGAACACCATGTGTGTTCTACCCACAGGTCTGGGAAAAACCGCTGTAGCTATACTTACTGCTGCTCACAGGCTTAAAGAGACTCCTGATACCAAGGTTCTTGTTCTTGCGCCTACAAAGCCGCTGGTGGATCAGCACAGGAAGAGCTTCGAGGAGAAGCTGGATACCGGGACAGGAATCTTCCAGACACTGACAGGTGATACAAGACCCGAAAAGAGAGAGGAACACTGGAAGGAGGTGGGATGTTTCTTTGCAACCCCTCAGGTTGTGGAGAACGATCTTATTTCCAAGAGGCTGAACTTGGAGCAGTTCTCTCTGGTGGTGTTCGATGAGTGCCACAGGGCTACAGGAGAGTATCCGTACAGGTTCATCGCGGACAAGTACATCAGCCAGGCAGAGGATCCAAGGATCCTGGGCTTGACGGCTTCTCCAGGCTCTGAAAGGGATAAAATCGATCAGGTGGCGAAGAACCTGCATATAGGTAACTTCGAGGTCAGGACAGAGGAGGACGAGGATGTAAAGCCGTACATAGAGAAGAAGAACATCAACTGGATAAAGACCACTCTGGACAGGCATTTCAAGAGGTGCAAGAAACACCTAGAGGATGCAAAGAACAATAGGATAAAGGAGCTTTCAAAGAAGGGATATCTTAAAGGAGGTAATATAACCAAGCAGGATCTTTTGAAGGCGCGTGGAAAGATCCAGAAGAAGCTATCGAAGAACCAGGAGCCGGAGTTGTTCTGGGCTGTGTCGAAGATAGCGGCCTGCATGAAGGTCGATCATGCGCTGGAGTTGCTGGAGACGCAGGGTACAGAGCCGATGTACAACTTCCTAAAGGATATGAAGGACAATCCTGGTTCGAAGGCGGAGAAGAGACTGTTAGAGGATGAAGACTTCCAGAACGCGCTGGCGGTCTCGGAGTGGATGTACAGGAACAATAAGAAACATCCCAAGCTCCAGCGGCTTGAGAAGCTTGTGAAGGAAAAGTTCACCAAAGGAGATACCGGCATAGTCTTCACCCAGTACCGTGACACTGTAGACAGTATAGAGAAACGGCTGGGAGAGATAGACTACATCAAGCCTGTCAGGTTCAAGGGGCAGAAGGAGGACTTCACACAGGAGAAACAGTTAGAGATACTGGAGGAATTTAGAGAGGGAGAGCACAATATGTTGGTGAGTACTTCAATAGGAGAGGAAGGCCTGGACATACCTAACGTGGATTATGTGATTTTCTACGAGCCGGTGCCTTCGGAAATTCGCTCTATACAGAGAAAGGGCCGTACAGGAAGGCAGAAGGAAGGTAATGTGTATGTATTGATAGCGGAGAACACCCGGGACGAGTCCTACTACTGGTCATCCCACCACAAGGAGAAGCAGATGAAGCAAGTGTTAAAAGACTTGAAGGACAAAGAACCTACAATGGAAGCTCAAAAGACCATGGACAGCTTCATAGGTGATGGTCAGGTAGTGATCTATGCTGATGACAGAGAGAACAAGATAGCCAAGGAGCTCTCAAAGAAGGATATAGAGGTTAGGACAAAAAGGCTGGAAATAGCGGACTTCCTAGTGTCAGACAGGACAGCAGTTGAGAGAAAGACCTGCAAGGACTTCGTGGATTCCATAGTTGATAAAAGGCTTTTCAAGCAGGTCAAGGAGCTGAAGGAACAATTCGACAATCCTGTGATTATAATAGAAGGTGAAACACTCTACAAGCACAGGAACGTACATCCAAATGCTATAAGAGGCGCTCTGGCTGCTCTGGCGCTGGACTACCAGATTCCTACTATATGGGCTGATGACAGAGAGGAAACAGTCGAGAACCTGGTTTCTCTGGCAAAGAGAGAACAGGAGGAGCAGGATAGAGGCATAACCATCCGAGGGGAAAGCTCTCCAAGATCAGAGAAAGGCCTGCAGAAGTTCATAGTATCCGGACTCCCGAATATATCTGACAAACTCGCCAAAAGGCTTCTAGAAGAGTTCGGTTCCGTAAAGTCAGTATTTAACGCCTCTGAGAACGCGATGAAAAATGTGGAAGGCATAGGAGAGTCAAAGGCAGAGAGGATAAAGGAGATTTTGGAAAAAGAGTTCAAGGGGTGATAAGATACACATAATCGTAGGTGTGGATCCCGGAACCACTACAGGTGTGGCTCTTCTTGATCTAGAGAGGAACCTTGTAGACCTGAAGAGCCAAAAGGAGTTCCCAAAGAGCAGTATAAGGAAGTTCATAATCTCGAACGGGAAGCCGGTGGTCGTTGCTGCGGATGTAAAGCCCGCGCCCTCTCTGGTGGAGAAGCTTTCAGCGACTTTCAACGCAGACCTTTACTACCCTGAAGAGGATCTTTCTGTTGAGGAGAAAGAAGAGCTTACGCAATATTTCGATATAGATATTGATTCTCATGCCAGGGATGCGCTTGCAGCTGCAATCAGAGCACACAGATCCATAGAAGGTGTTCTGAAGAGTATAAATAGCAAATCCGAGAACATGGGTGTGGATAGAAAGGAGTTGGTCGAGAACTTCTTCAGGAAAAGAGGATCTGTACATCAGATTGCTAGAGGGCTCCAGGAGGACAAGATTTCCAAAGAGGAAAATGTTAAGGAACGAGTAGAGAAGGACTGGGAAGAGCTGGCAAAGAGATACAAGGAGAAGCTTGACAGAAAAGAGAAGGAGATATCAAGGCTCAGAGAGTACAAAAACAGTCTAGAAAAAAAGCTTGAGGATCTTGAAGAGGAAAAAGAGAATCTGGAGGACAAGCAGAAGAAAGAGATCCTGAAGTCCGAAGAAGTGGATAAGTGGCGCTCAAGAGCAAAGAACCGTGAGAAAACTATCCATAAGATTGAGAATAATTTGAAAAGGAAGGAAGAAGATGTAGAACTTTTAAAGGAAGCATTGAAGAAATCATACAGAGGCTGGAAGCTTGTACCGATAACGGATAGTAGTTCAGACATCTCAGGTGCAGACGATTCCATAATAGCTGTCAGAGACAAGAAGGTTCAGCCTTCCTCCGATGTCAAGGTAGTTGTAGTTGGAGACGAGGAGACTGAAGAGTTTTACATGGATAGGGGTTTCAGGACTGTCCTGGGCTCTGATATAGACTGTCTGGAGACAGAGAACTTCTATGTTGTTAGGGAGAAGGAGCTTGAGGAAAAGATAGAGGAGAAATCCGACAGCTTTATAGACTGGCTTGAGGACTACAGATCTAGGAGATGATTGAGAGATGATGGAGAAGATTAAGGAGTTCGAGGAAAATCTCAGCCCTAAGAACAGGAGGCTGTGGACTGTCTTCAAGTTTCTTGCGGGTTTCACGATACTTGCGGCTCCGCTCTATCTGTTTATCTGGAGCCAGTGGAACCCCATATGGCTCAGAAGCTTCAACGCCTATATATCGGCAGGTATCCTCGACATTATCGGTATCGAGGCCAGCAGTTCCGGGGTGTTCCTCAACACTGCAGGGCTATATGTCAATGTATCAACCGACTCGACAGGCTGGAAGTCTATGCTTGCCCTGACAGCGCTGATACTGGCGACACCTCGGGAGATCTGGAAAGAAGAAAACAGCGAGGATTCTCAAAAGGGCTATGTTAATTGGGTGGGGAAGGCCCGAGGAGTAGTTGCAGGAGTTATATTTGTATTTGTGGGGAACATTGTGCGCCTTGTATCGATGGTTTATCTTGTAGAGGTTTCGGGAGCTAGCTACAGCTTCGTACATACCTTCTTGTGGCGATGGGGGTTGATGTTCCTGGTTCTAGGGTTCTGGATCTGCTGGATCAACCGGAACAGTATCTGGAAGACCCTAAACAATATTACCCTGTAGGAGGAAGAAATAGACATGGTCTGGCTAAAGACAGCTGGCGGTATTGTAGCTTTTATCTTTCTGTTCTCTCTGGCAGAGTTCTTGCTAGGTATAATGCCGTTCAAGTTCCGGTCGGAGAGAAACCCTGGAGATCACGGGCTTGAGTTCAAGGAGGTGGGATTTGAGACCTCAGATGGGCTGAAGCTTTCCGCATGGGAGGTAAACAGCTCAGGAAATACTGATAGCTGGGTGATAGTTGGTCATGGATATCCCTTCGACAAGGGAAACATGCTACCTATAGCAGAATTCCTTGCAAAGAACCACAATCTGCTGATGCTGGATCACAGATCCTTCGGGGGTAGCGAAGGAACGGTAACAACCGTAGGTATGGAGGAGGTTAAAGATATAGAGGCTGCAGTGCAGTATATAAAGGAAGAAAAAGGTCAAAATATCTCTATAGGGGGTATGGGTCTATCGATGTCAGCTGCCACATTTATAATGGCTCAGAACGATTCAATAGATGCAATAGTTGCGGATTCCTCCTACTCCAACATGGGGAAAGTCCTGAATAGGATATATGGGATTTTCCCTGGTTCTCTGAAGAAGCCTTTCGTCTGGACTACCTCACTGTATTCACGAGTCTTTCTTGGCTTCTGGCCTGCCAAAGTCTCGCCTGCAGAATCTATCAGAGATACAGACACACCAACCTTCATAATCCACGGGAAGGACGACAGCCAGATTCCTATAGAGCATGCGGAAGATATAATCGAGAACGCGCCTGAGGATAAAGTTGATAAATGGTTCGTGGAAGGAGCCAAACACGGGCAGTCGTTCTTTGAGAATAAGGGCAGGTACAAGGAAAAGGTCAGAGGTTTTTTCAGCAAAAATCTTGACTGAACTAGATCTAGGAATCGTTATAGGTCTCAAGTATATCCGAGTTATCTCTGTAGCTCTCTAGGGTGTCTTCTATGTCTTCCTTCACTATCTTAGTGTCCAAGGTTGTCTCCATGAATCCTCTGTCCTTTTCATAGATAGGTACGATATGGATGTGGGTGTGGTGGATGGACTCTCCTGCAGCTTTTCCGAGGTTGGCGCCGATGTTTATTCCTGCAGGTTCCCTGACCTGTCTTACAAGCTCCTCCGCCTTCTGAACCATGCTGAAGAGCCTGTTCCTCTCTTTATCTTCCAATTCTGTAAGTGAATTTATGTGCTTCTTGGGTACAACCATTATATGGCCGGTGTTGTAGGGGAAGAGGTTCAACTCCACCATAAGGAAGTCGTCCTCGAAGATATCAAGCTTCCTGACTCTGTCGTCGTCCTCTGCCTGGGCGCAGAAGATGCAGTCTATGTCCTCCGGAGGCTTGAAGTCGTCGTATTTCTTCCTGTCTGAACTGACAAGATACCGGTGATATGGCTTTATCTCGGACATCTCTGGGAGGTACTGCTCGATAGATTTTTAAATATCTACCTATCAGAGACTGTCCTATGGGAAATAGAGGAAAAGTCGGTTCTACAGCTCTCCGGGAAGATGCACGAGAAGCAATCAGAGAAGCAGGTGATGCAGATATTCTCGTCGGCATCCCCACATTTGATAACGATGAGACTGTGGGTTATGTGGTTGAAAAGACGGTGAAGGGGATAAAAGAGCACTTCCCGGACAAAGAAGCTGTAGTTATGGTCTCGGACGGTGGTTCTCTTGATGATACAAGAGAAAATGCAAGAGCTGCAGATGTTTCGGAGGACGTAAAGAAAGTAGTCACCATATACAGAGGGATTCCGGGTAAGGGTTCTGCCTTCAGAGCTATATTTGAGGCTGCAGGACTGTTGGATGTCGATGCCTGCATAGTTTTTGACGGTGATCTTCAAAGCAGGCTGGATGAGTGGGTAAGGAGGTATCTAGACCCTATCTTTGACGAGGGCGTGGATTTCATGACACCTAACTATATCAGGCACAAGCATGATGCGACTATAACCAACAATGTTT
>CAZWHR010000003.1:0-31370 GCA_964633675.1 uncultured archaeon
TCAGCGACAAACGCCGCTTCAAAGAAAGGGTTAGGCCCTACATTTATAAAGGTGTCTCATTTTTTGCCGAAGAATTCTTCTTCCTCTCCTGTTCACATCAGCCCTTGTACTTGTGAACCGGTCTTCCAAGAACATCCTCTGCGGCCTCCAGAACAGCTTCGGAAAGCGTTGGGTGTGGGTGGACGGTCAGCGCTATGTCTTCCACAAGACCACCCATCTCTATGGCAAGCGCGAGCTCGGATACCAGGTCCGAGGCGTTCGAACCGCATATTGTAGCGCCCAGAAGCACCTTGTCCTCTTCCGATGCCACTAGCTTCACGAACCCTCTGGATCGGTCCATCGTCATCGCCCTTCCGCTGGCGCTGAAAGAAAACCTGCCTGTAACAGGATCAAAGCCCTGTTTCTTTGCCTCTTCTTCACTCATACCGACCTCGGCAATTTCCGGATCGGTATATACGCACGCAGGCATCGCTTGGTAGTCTACGGTATCCTCTCCCGCAATCACCTCTGCAGCCTTCTTGCCCTCCCTGTATCCCTTGTGAGCAAGCATCGGCTGGCCTGCGACATCTCCTATAGCATATATACCGGATTGATCAGTCTCAAGGCTTCCGTCAACCTGTATAAATCCTTGATCATCCTTCTCGACATCTGTATTCTCCAGCCTCAACCTGTCTGTATTCGGCTTTCTACCCACCGCTACCAGAATCTTGTCCGCTTCAAAGTCTCCGCTACCGGTCTTTAGAACCGCCTTATTACCCTCTTCTGATACCTCTTCTGCCTCTACACCGGTCTCTATCTCGATACCTAGCTCTTCCGCCCTGCTTCTCACAGCTTCTGAAGCCTCCCTGTCCTGGTTTGAAAGTATCCTCTTCCCTGCCTCGATAATCTGAATCTGGCTTCCCAGCTTCTGGTAGGCTATACCCAGCTCCATACCTATGTATCCTCCCCCGACAACCACCAGCTTTTCAGGCACTTCATCCAGCTCCAGCGCCTCTTTGGAGGAGATAACAGGATCCTTATCGAACTCCATACCTGGTATCTCTATCGGCTTTGAACCGGTAGCTATTATACACTGGTCGAAGTTCAGGGTCTTTCCCTCGTCTTCAGAACTTATGTGAACCTTTCCGGAGCCCCTGAACTCAGCATGTCCCTCAACTATCTCAACACCGTAGTTCTCCTCGAGCTTCTCAACTCCTCCTGTAAGATTATCAACTACTTCTCCCTTCCATCCCTGAGTCTGAGAGAAATCCAGTTCCATATCTTCGGAAATTATACCTAGATTCTCGGAGTTCTGCGCCTCATGGTACAGGTCGGCAACATGTATAAGCGCCTTGGAAGGTATACAACCCCTGTTAAGACAGGTGCCCCCTATTCCACTGTTTTCTACAAGTGTAACATCCTTCTCAAGCTGTGCCGATCTTATAGCAGCAGAATAACCTGCAGGCCCTGCGCCTATAACCACAAGCTCGGCTCCTTCAGATATCTCTCCTACTACCAATTTTAACAGCTCTCAATCGTTCAGAAGTATTAGATCCGGATCTCTAAGATGTTTGGCCAGGTCCATCAAGAAGTTGGAAGCATAGGCTCCATCTACAACCCTGTGATCAAAGGAAAGAGATAGTGGTAGAACCTTCTCTATCCTCAATTCTCCATCAACTGCTACAGGCTTCTCGTTAACCCGTCCTGTTCCAAGTATTCCGACCTCCGGAGGCTTTATTATGGGTGTTCCGTACTCTCCACCTATCGCTCCCCAGTTAGTTATTGTAAAGCTACCTCCCCTGACATCATCAAGCCCGAGCTCCTTGTCTCTTGCCTTATCACTTAATTCCTTCATCTCCCTTGCAAGCTCTATTATCGACTTATCGTCCGCATTCTTGATAACCGGCACCATCAGACCGTTATCCGTAGCTACAGCGATACCGATGTTGTAGTAGTTCTTCTTGATTATCTCTCCCTTGTCTTCGTCATAGGAGGCGTTCATCAGCGGATATTTCTCCAGCGCCCCTATAACCGCCTTGGTTATGAACGGCAGAAGCGTCAGATGCACATCATGCTCATCCTCTGCATGTTTCTTCTTCTCCTCTCTGAGAGCCCACAGCTCGGAGACTATAACATCCTTCGTGGTCGTCACATGTGGAGCAGTGTACTTCGACTCAACCATGTTCTGCGCTATAGACTGCCTGATACTGGAGGCCTCTTCCCTCTCGACCTCTCCATATTTTTCGAAGTCGTATTCGTCCAGACTGGTCTTCCTTAGCCCCGGCCTTCCGGTGGAAGTCTTTTCCGCCTCCTTGTAATCTTCCTTTTCCTCTTTCTCCTTTCCTTCTTCTTTCTTCCCTTCGAACTCTTCCTCTTCTTCTCCACCTTCTTCCAGATATCTCTTAACATCATCCTTACCTATCCTTCCTCCGGGACCTGTGCCTTCGACCTTTGATAGATCTACATCCTTCTCCTTTGCGAACTTCCTTGTGGAAGGAGTCGCCAGTACTTTGCCAGAACCTGATCCAGAGTCTTCTTCCTTCTCTTTCTCCTCTTCTTTTTTGGTCTCCTCTTCTGTTCCTTTATCCTCTCCTGTCGATCCACCTTTCTCCAGGTAGTCCTCTATATCTCCCTTTGTAACGTGGCCCTTGCTCCCGCTTCCTTCGACCTTTGATAGATCTACTCCTTTCTCTTCTGCATACTTCCGTACTGCGGGAGTTGCCTTTACGCTTCCACCAGAACTTCCTCCTCTTTCTTCTCCCGATTCTGATTCAGTATCTTTATCTTCCTCTTTTTCCTCTTCTTCAGCCTGAGACTCTTCTACTTCTTCAGAAGGTTCTTCATCTACATCTTCTTCTCCCTCATCTTCGGAACCTCCAGAGATATCTTCACCCTCGTCACCTATAGTAGCAATAACATTACCGACCTTGATAGTATCTCCTTCCTCTGCATGGAGCTTCAGAATTTTCCCTGCGTGAGGAGACGGAACCTCTACCACTGCCTTGTCGGTCTCTACCTCTGCCATTGACTGGTCTTCCTCTATAGTGTCTCCCTCGGATACCATCCAGTTGACCAGTTTTCCCTCTGTGACTCCTTCTCCTACGTCCGGAAATTTGAATTCTTCTGCCATCTTTTTTACACCTTAAAACTCCACTGTCTCCTTTATCGCTTTCTTAACACGTTTCTTGGTAGGCATGTATATGTCCTCAAGCTGGTAGAGTGGGAAAGGAACATCGTAACCTGTAACCCTCTTTACCGGTGCTTCCAGGTGCAGAAGCGCCTGTTCTGAAGCCAGTGCGGATATTTCCGAACTTATACCCGCCATCTTTGGCTCCTCGGCAACTACAACCAGCCTTCCTGTCTTCTTGACCGACTCTAATATCTTTTCTTCATCCATCGGGTTTATAGTCCTTAGATCAACTATCTCTACAGATATGTCCTTTTCATCCTCCATCTCCTCCACAGCTTCTTCCGAAAGCCTCTCCATGGCTCCCCAGGAGACGACTGTCAGATCCTCTCCTTCACTTGCTATCCTTGCCTCTCCGATCTCTATGCTGTGCTCCTCGGGTATGTCCTGCCTGAAAGCCCTGTAGCTCTTCTTCGGCTCGAGGTATAGTACAGGATCCGGATCTTCTATAGCTGCGGATAGAAGCCCTTTAGCTTCCTTAGGGGTCGAAGGCATAACAACCTTTAGACCTCCCATCCTTGCATATATCGCCTCTTGGCTCTCTGAATGGTGCTCTAGAGCTCTTATTCCTCCTCCGTACGGCGCTCTTATAACCATAGGCAGGTTTATATCTCCTTTAGTCCTTTGCCTCATCCTTGATACATGTTGCTTGACCTGATGAAATGCTTGAACTATGAAGCCTGAGAACTGTATCTCGGCTACAGGCTTCAAACCATAAGCCGCCATACCTATTGCAGTACCTATTATTCCTGCCTCATCCAGAGGAGTGTCCATAACCCTATCTTCCCCATATTTATCTATGAGGCCTTCTGTAGCTCTAAATACGCCTCCATCTACTCCTACATCCTCTCCAAGAACTACAACTTCTTCTTTCTCGTCCATCTCTCTGTCAAGGGTATCCCTTATCGCCTCGACTATGTTGAGCTCAGGCATCTATCCATCACCTTCTATATCCTTCAGTTCCTTCATCTGTTTCTTCAGCCTTGGAGGCATCTCCTTGTAGGCGTTTTTGAATAGATCCTCGACACCGGGACCTTCCATCTCAAGCGCCTTGTTCGCAGCCTCGTCAACCTTTTCCTGCATCTCCTTGGCTATACTCTCGATCTTGTCCTCATCCAGGATTCCTTTATCCTTCAGATAGCTTTCAAACCTGTCTATAGGGTCTTTTTTCTCCCACTCTTCCTCCTCTTCCTCTGAACGATATCTTGAAGGATCATCCGAAGTCGTATGAACTCCAAGACGGTAGGTCAGACCCTCTATAAGTGTAGGTCCTTTTCCATTCCTTGCTTTCTCCAAAGCCTCCTTTGTGGCTACATATGTAGCCAGTATATCGTTCCCATCCACCTGTAGTCCATTAAAACCATAGGCATGGGCTTTCTGCGCAAGAGTGTCTGATTTAGTCTGTTTTTCCCTAGGAACTGATATAGCGTACTGGTTGTTCTGGTTGAAGAACACTACTGGTGCGTTATATACTCCTGCAAAGTTTAGTGCCCCGTGGAAATCTCCCTGAGAGGTTGCGCCATCCCCAAAATAGGTTATAACTGCCTGATTGTCTCCCAGTATGTTTGAACCTATCCCAAGACCTGTTGCATGAAGTATCTGGCTCCCTACCGGTATAGAAACGGGCATGTTGTGGCTTTCTTCCACCGTGTTACCGTATTCGTCTCCCATGAAATACCTTATAAGTTTCGAAGGCTCCACTCCTCTGGCCAGGGCTATAGCGCCTTCCCTGAATGAAGGAACCATCCAGTCCTCCTCGTCCATAGCATATGCAGGACCTATCTGGCAGGCCTCCTGGCCCTTGTGAGGTGCATAAGTTCCAGAATCTCCTCTTCTCTGGAGCTTGAAGGCCTTTCTATCAAATTTTCGTGCGTAGATTAGGTCTCTATACATCTCAAGAAGTGTGTCATCGTCCAGATCCGGCTCCAGCTCTTCGTCAACCTTCCCATCCTTGTCCAGTATCTGGAGCTTCTCGACCTCCTCTGTATCCTTAATTGTCTCTCTGGGCATAGGGGTTATCCCTCTGTTCCATCCTATTCGGTCTCTGACATTTTAAATGTATGCTTTAGGAATCTGGAGCTTTAAAGGTTGAGGATTACTGTTTTTTCTGCTAACTTATAATTATTGACTCATACAACGCACACCGGTGTGAAAAAGAGGAACCAGGGAAAAGAAAGAAAACAGGAATTGAATGGGCGGGAAGGTTAAAAACAGGCATTTCTGACAGAAATCTAATGCGCCGGGTTAGTTCTATACTTGGTTACCCACTATTTCTTTCACCGTTGAATTCGGCATCCCGTCCTGCTCCATCATTGAATTCAGTATAACGTGCTGCGTGATCTTTAAATTTAGCTTCTAATGCTGAATCATCGTTGAATTCAGCAGAAAATACTGACCAATCTCGGTATTTAGCATAAAGTACTGCATAATCTTTAAATACTGAATTATGTGCGGAATCATCTTTGAATTCAGCATTCAGCCCTGAATAATCGTTGAATTTAGCACCCAGAACTGAATCATCGTTAAATTCTGCACTTAGCCCTGCATAATCGTTGAATATGGCGCCATGTCCTGAATAATCGTTGAATGTGGCAGCATATGCTGAATCGTCATTGAATTCGGCATTCTGTCCTGCCCGATTGTGGAATTCAGCATAATGTGCTGCGTTGTTATAGAATTTTGCCTTTTTTGCACAGTTATCGAAGTAGGAATTTTCTGCTGCGTGTTCGCCTGTAAATTTTGCTTTTGTTACATCTCCTTCTGTGAATCTGAGGAAGTCTCCTCCGTGTGGTCGGTCGAATTCTTTTATTTCTATTCCTCTTTCATATAGTATGCTTTGTCCGAGTCCGGCTGCGGCGTTGTCGTTTTCTGCAATATACCGTGCTATTTCTTCGTCACTTTCGTCTATTAGTTTGGCGGCTAGTTTTAGTGCTCTTCTTCCACGCTCAGGGTCTTTCCTGTACTTATCTATCAGGTTCTGCACCCGTTCTTCATCAATCTGGTTTTCAGATTTTTCTCTTATCGCACGGTATTCATCAAACTTCATTTTGAATGACTACCCTAAAGTCACATCGAATTTTAAATATCTTTCGAAAAGGAGTTTTTTTACAGAAACCAACTTCTATTTCACTAGTTGAATTAAAGGAGGGGTTCTGAATACTCATTTATGGACGGAAGGCCGTCAAAGAACCTAAAAATAAGTCTTAAAGGTACTATAGAAGAATAGGTTGGCTGATGGCCTACATCTTCCGGTTCCACTTGTCCCTTGTGAACTTCTCATCTGAAACTTTTCCTGCTGCAACCATCTCCTCCTTGGACAAAGATGCTTCCTCTCCTCCGTATTCATCTATAAACTTTTCCTTGAGCGCTTCTATCACTTCTTCTCTTGTATGGTCAATATAGTCCTTCATCACGGCCACGCGCTTCTCCGCTGATTGTATAGCCTTGTCCGATACCTTTTCCTGGCCTATCTTCAACACCCTGAGCATCTCCGGAATGTTGAGATTGTAGGACAGCGTGGCATGGTGCAATACTGCCTTGTATTTTCTGAGCTGTGCAGCACCTCCGATCTTTCCTTCAGGGTGCTTGACATCGTTCAGAGGCTCGTGCTCAACCTGAAGCCCAAGAGAGTTAAGAGCATTTATAACCCATTCGTTCAGCTGTCTGTAGCTTTCCTCTATGTCTTCCGGTACAAGCTCTCTTGGCATGTACATAGAATATGTTATAACTGTTTCAGGCTCGACATACATTGCGCCTCCCCCAGTAATCCGTCTTACAACATCAATATCGTGTTCCTCTGCATAGTCGGCCTGAACCTCGTCCTCGAAGCTCTGGAACCTTCCAAGAGGTACTGCAGGTTTCTTCCTGTACCAGAACCTTAGAGTTGGCTGTGTTTCCTCTCGGTTGAGTTTCTTTGTTATTACATGGTCCAATGCATGATGCATAGGCTCCGAGAACTTTCCATCATCTATTATCCTGAAATCGTGGCTCATTCTATCACCTTTGTAAGTGCTTCTGCTATATGCCTCTTCTCAAAACCTATTGTCTGTGCATCAATTTTTTCTAGGCGCTCAATTATGTCGCTCTCTGAAAAATTGGTGTCTAAACCTATTAGAGCTTCCTCGAACTCCTCCAATGCTTCAGGTGGTTCCAGAAAGAAGTCTCCTGTTATATTAATCTCCTCAAGTCGGTCGCTGAAATCTACATCCACCCTTACAAGTTTTCCCCCTGGAACCTTTACAGAAGCTTTCCCGTGCTTGGCCATTTTGAGGACAAATTAAGGGCTTAATAATTTAAAGATATCGTGGATAGGTCTCACTACCGGGTTCAATATGGATGAGTTCAAAGGATTAAGATATAGCTATAAGGAAGGTTCCGGAAAGCCGTTGGTGTTTCTCCATGGCTGGCTAGACCGGCTGGAATCATGGCATCCTGTGGTTGATGCGCTAGACGTTGATAATCCGGTACTGCTCTACGACCAGAGATGCCACGGCAGGTCGGAATGCCGGGTATTCACATTTGAGAGCCTTGTAGAAGACCTAGAGGCGCTTCTTGATCACTTGAATATTGAAGACGTAGTTCTTCTGGGCCATTCAATGGGCGGAATGGTGGCGCTCCAGTTTGCTGTAGAGAACGCGGACAGAGTTTCGAAGCTCTTCCTTGCAGCCACCTCTGCCTCGACTCCAGAGCCGGAAGGAAGCTCCCCGAGGTATTTCTTGGAAAACCTGGATTCTATGGACAGAGAGAAATGGGCTGAAGAGATAATGGAGAATTACACGGGTGGAGGGGAGATGGATAAGCGCAGAAAACAATCTAAAGAGGTAATTATCCAGGCGGACAGAACACCTGTGGAATGCGGGCTTAAAGAGATGATTCGATTTGATATAGGGGAGGAAATAGAAGAAAATATCTCTGGAAAAGATGCTATAGTGGTTTCTGGGATGCAGGACGGCGCTATAACGCCTGAAAAATGTAGAGAGCTCTCTGAACTTCTGGAATGTCCAATAGAATTCTTGGATTCAACGCATCTTATGCTTCAGGAGAGACCGAAGGAGCTGGCTCAGTTGGTAAAGACTTTCGTGAAAGAGTGAGAATACCTTTTTAAAAGCTCCTAATACTTAATTTCTCCTAGAAGGATGAGAAGCCCGATGGGTTTACTTAGAAACAAGTACTCCATAATGCTCTTCAGAGCAGCTCTAGTAGTATATGTGGCAATATTGACGTACTATTCTCTGATACCCCAGTACGCAGGAGGATTACCTACTGCAGGTTTCTCTATGTATGATCTCCATATAGTGGCCTATCTAGGGATGTCCATTCTTGTACTGCTTAGCTTTCCAGATATGGTGCCTTCAAATAGCGCTCTTCTTCTGGTCTCTGTCTTCCTCTACAGTGCTTTGATAGAAATTGTCCAGATGCCTATCCCCGGGAGGTTCTTCTCCTGGTATGACCTGTTGATGAACGGCTTTGGCACATTTCTACCTGCTTTATTCACGAATAGCTGGTTCTACAGCTTCCTTAGAAACCTGAAAGATTAGAGATTTAAGTGAAATCATCAATCCTTTTCTTTGACTTTCCCTTCTTCATCTCCTCCTTGATCTTCTCGTAAGGTGGGTTGAATCCTCCGTTCCTGAGAGCATATGCTGGATGGGGCAGAGGTATGACTTTTCCATGGTCTGAATCGAACGAGGTGTAGCAGGCTCCCTTGAGAAACGGCATGTTCTTGACCTCGGGAAGCAGGAACTCTGTAGCTGTCTTTCCCAGAGGGAATATGAAGTCGGGATCAAGAGCCTCAAGCTCCTTCCAGAGCCACTCTCCAAACTCCTCCGCCTCTTCCTCTGTCGGAGTCCTATTTTCTGGCGGTCTACATTTCACAACATTAGTTATAGCGAATTCATCCTCTTCAAAACCCATGCCTTTGATCCAGTCGTCGAGTAGCTTCCCGGCGCGACCTACAAACGGCTTTCCCTGCCTGTCCTCTTCCTCTCCAGGTGCTTCTCCTACAAAGACGAACTTTGGATCCCTGCTACCGCGCATTGAGACAAACTGAGTTGCGTTCCTGCAGAGCTCGGTGTCTTTCAGCGCCTCTTCCTCTTTTTTTAGAACTTCCTCAATGCCCATAAACTAGAAATGGGTGGAGAAGTATTTTAAACCTATCTGGGCCAAAGTTTAAAATTGCCCTGTCAATGATGTGTTTTCCACTCCATGTCTTTCAACTTCTAAAGCCTTAAACGGTTTTAAACCTCCAGTCCACAAAATAGCGCTGTGGTGTATCAGAGATGAAAGAATTCGACTGCATAGTTCTGGGCGCTGGCTCGGGACTTACCGTGGCCTCACAGTACGCAAACCGTGGGAAGAAGGTCGCAGTAGTGGAGCCAGGACCCATGGGAGGCACATGCCTTAACAGAGGTTGCATACCTTCCAAGATGCTGATACACCATGCGGATGTTGTAGATACTATAGAGAACTCCGAGAAGTTCCATGTAGAGTCGAACCTGCAGAACCTGGACTTCTCAGCGATAACTTCTGAAGTCTCAGATACTGTGGACGAGGACGCGGAGTCCATAGAGAACGGTATAGAGAACTCCGAGAACCACACACTCTACAAGACAGAGGGCAGGTTCGTGGACGACAAGGTAATAGAGGTCGATGGAGACAAGATAACAGCGGAAGATATAGTGATAGCTGCAGGTACAAGACCCATGATACCTCCAGTAGAAGGCCTGGATGAGGTCGACTACCTGACATCAAAGGAAGCGCTGAGGCTTGACGAACAGCCGGACAGGCTTGTAATAATCGGCGGTGGCTACATCGCTACAGAGCTGGCGCATTTCTACGGCTCCCTCGGCACTGATATCTCCATCATAGAGATGGGGGATTCTCTCGTTGGAAGAGAGGACAGAGAGATATATGAGAAGTTCACCGAGATCTTCTCGGAAAAATATGATGTAAACCTGGGTCTGAAGGCTTCAAAGGTTGAAAAGGACGGAGATCAGGTAAAAGTAGTTGCTGAAGACAAGGATGGGGATTCCCACGAGTTCGCAGGTGATGAACTCCTAGTGGCTACGGGAAGGGTTCCTAACACCGATAAACTTGAGCTCGAGGAAAACACGGATATTGAAACAGATGACAGAGGTTTTGTAGAGACCGATGAACATCTCGAAACTACTGTCGACGGTGTCTATGCACTAGGTGATATCGCAGGGAACTGGGCCTTCAAGCACTCTGCAAACCTTGAGGCAGAATATGTGGTCAGGAACGCCTTCTTCGATCAGGGCAAGGAACCCGACTACACCGCGATGCCTCATGCCATATTTTCAGATCCCGAGGTTGCAGGAGTTGGAAAGACCGAGCAGGAGCTGGAAGAGGAGGATGTGAACTACAGGGTTGGCAAGTATCCCTATGAGAAGACGGGCAGGGGCCTGGCGCTGAAGGAAGAAGATGGGTTTGTAAAGGTTCTGGCGGATCCTGACGGAGAGATCCTTGGCTGCCACATAATGGGGCCACACGCATCATCCATAATCCACGAGGTTTTGGTAGCTATGCGCCACGGAAGCGGCAACGTCTCCGACATAAAGGACACGGTACACATCCATCCTGCGCTTAACGAGGTCGTGGAGAGAGCTTTCAAGCAGGTATGATCAATGCCCTGACGGTCCTGGTTTTTTTAACCTTCTTCGAGCTTGATAGAATCCCCGGCGATAGTCTGAGTTGGATAGGGCATGTCTATATCTTCCTCCTCGAACCTTTGTTTGACCCTCTGGAGGAACTCGTCCTTTGTGGAGACAAAGTCGGCTCTTCTTGGCTTCATTATCCAGTACCGCGCCTTAAGGTCTACAGTTGAGTCTCCCAGACCAACCAGCTTCACGTCAGGTCCGGGGTCGTCACTTACAGGATCGATGTCTCTCATTATCTCCTCTATTATCTCTTTTGCCTGATCTATACTATCCTCATATCCTATACCGATGTCTATCTGAACCCGGAGCCTTTTACCGCTTACAGGGTTCTTTATAGTGTTTTCAGTAAGCTCGTTGTTCGGAACTGTGAGGAGCTCGTTGTTGAATGTCATTACTGTCGTGGTTCTCAGCCTTATGTCCTTGACCCTCCCTTTGTTTCCATTCCATTCTATCCAGTCTCCCACCTCAAAAGGTCTGTCTATCAGTAAGAAGAATCCAGAAACAGTCGCTCCTATTGTCTTCTGCATTGCAAAGCCGATTGCAAGTGTGCCGGCTGCTATAACAGTCCCGAAAGTTGTAAGGACATTACCATAGCCTCCTGCCGTTAGACCTACAGCTATACCGACTACTATAGTTATATAGTGTGATATCCTGGATACCGGGCTGGCTAGGGTCTCTCCTTTACTCTTCAACGACCACCGGATAAGCGGCTTAATAACAAATCTCCCCAAGATGTAGAAACCTGTGACAACTGCAATAACCTTCAGCACGTTTACAGCCCAGACAGGGATATTCTCCAGCACCATGGTGAGACATAGCCCTTCTGGACTTAAAAAGATAGGGTCGGTGTTTCGGACTCTCTGAATCTGTAGAACCTTTAAATGGTAGGAAGACCAATATGTCATTGTGATTAGAGATGCCAGAATTCGACTGTAACAGATGTGACAGATCCTTTGATTCTGAAAGAGGACTACATGTACACCAGACAAAGAAACACCATGAGACACGTATGAAGAAGATGCGTCTAATAGCTCTTGACCTCATAAACCAGGGGAAGAGCTCTCTTGAATCTCTTGCAGACTCTTTAGGCTGGGATATCAGCAGGGCAGAAAATTTCCTAGATGAAATGGTAGACCTAGAGTATCTGAAGAAGACTGCGGGGAAAGGAAAGGATTCAGTCTACAAGGTTACCGACAAGGGAAAGAAAGAAATTCAGGCACTTATGGAGGACGTAGCTGACAGCGCAAAGAAGTTCATATCTTCCCTCAAGGACTCATTCGAGAAGCATTTGGGACACACACTTCCCGATGTGGAGTTCAGCTGGAAGAAGGACAAGAACTGAGTGCTTGATCTCTTAACCTTCAAGCTGTCTGGTCTGGAAAGCTTTAAATTGGAGGGGACCTAATTTTCCAATAGTGATTAGATATGGGAAGTTTTGAATGTGATAGATGTGACAGATCTTTCGATTCTGAGAGAGGGCTGCACGTCCATGAGTCCAAGACACACGGTAGCGAGAAGTCAAGGAAGGCAAAGGTAGTTGTCCTTGAACAGGTAAAGCAGGGTAAGGAAACTATTTCCAGCCTTGCAGAGAGCCTGGGAATGAACAAGGGAGAGATTGAGGAACTTCTTGACCAGCTTGTGGATGAGGACTATATCCAGCAGAAGGTGGAGGAAGGACAGGAGGCGCTCTATGAGGTTACTGAAAAAGGAGAGCATGAAGCACAGAACCTGATAGATGACATCCTTGAGGAAGCTCAGGACTTCGTGGATAACGTCAAAGATTCCTTCCGGAAGCACTTCAACAAGGCAGTCCCAAGGATCAACATCGAATGGCCTGAAGACGACAAAGAGTAAACCTCTTTTTGAGTTGTTGAAGAGATGACACAAGAGAATAAAAACATCGACTGGCTGAGAGCGATTTTTGCTACATTGATGGTAGTCGCAGGTTTTACAGCAGGTTTCTACTCTATCTATGCTCATGCAGCAGGAGAGATGACAAGGCTATACCTACTTCTTGGAAGCTTTGTCCTGCTAGTTAGCATAGCATTTGCGATAGAGTTCAGGTCAGCTGTTAGCAGAGAAGAGAGGATGTTCTTCTTGCTCTTACTCTCAGTAGGGGGTCTAGCAGTTGCCGGATACCAGTCATATGAACACTACTTCCTCGGTTCAAGCGTGTGCGATGTCTCACAGGGCTTCTCTTGTTCAGTTATAACCGAGTCCCGGTTCGGAGAGTTCCCACAGAACTCGGGTATTGCCCTTTCTAACTACGGTCTTGTATGGTGGACGGGACTGATAACTCTGCTCTCCAGCCAGCTCTGGAACTGGAATCTGTTCAACAGGGAGGACTTCTACACGTTGATATGGAGCTTTATAGGCTTTCTATCCATAATACCTCTGGTCTGGATTGAGTTCGTAACCCTACCACGGGAAATAGGAACCACAGTTATCTGTCCGTTCTGTACCATACAGCACATACTTATACTGATCCTGTTCGCCGTAAGCTTTATTATACTTCGAAAACCATTTGGTGAACATCTGGAAGACCTATTTTACGTGGAGGAATAACCATGGCAAAGAAACTGAATCCCGCCCCGTTCTTTGTGATCGGAGTTATACTGGTTCTAGCCGTAGGAGGATACTTCATATTTTCGACTGGAGGCGGACAGCAGAACCACTTTGAGTTTGCTGAATGTCTTAGAGATGAGGGTGTAACAATGTATGGCTTTGATGCTTGCCCTCACTGCAACAGGCAGAAGAACCTTATAGGTAGAAAGGCCTTCAAACAGGAGCTGGACGATAGAGGATTCTATGTAAGATGTCAGCCTAATAGCGAGGCAGAGAAGACGTTGAAAGAAGCTGGGATTGCTGTAGATAATATTTCTAGTGTAGAGTCTCTTGAACCTTCAGACACGCAATCGGATGCATGCTCTATGAATGTCGGAGCTGGCACACCTACTTTTGTAATAGACGGAAAGAAGTATGTGGGCGAGCAGTCACTAAACGACCTTGCAGAAGCAACAGGATGCAATCTGCCTGAAGACTATCAGGAAACTGGGGATGTAGGTGGCTTCACATCTCCTAATGCAACTGGTGAGGAGGAAGAGGAATAATGGCTTCCGAGATAGCATTTACACTGCCTATAGTGGGGGAGATGGTGTTCAAGGATCTAGCTCTTACAGCGGTAATTGTAGGAGCGCTTATAGATTCCATAAATCCCTGCGCCTTTGGAGTACTGATTTTTCTGATGACATACCTCACCAAGGTGTTTGAGAAGAAGAGCAAGGTACTTCTTGGAGGAATACTATACACTTTGGCTGTTTTTATAACGTATTTCCTTGCCGGACTTGGACTTATGGCCGCACTTAGAGAAGTAAGCTCCTGGTACTTCCTTGGAGGCGGAATATTGTTTGCTCTAATCGCTTATACTATACATAACAGCCATGATAACACTTCAAAATGGCTTTACGGGGCTACGGTGTTTCTTTTCCTTCTGGCGCTGATATCTGCAGTACCTAGAACCATAGCCTCCTACTCCTTCTACTGGCTGGCGGTGTTTGTAGCCTTCAGCGCTGGAGCCTTCGAGATCAAGGACTTCTTCTGGTACGGCAAAGGTGTATCACTTGATATGAGTGTCATACCTGGAGCCTCGGAGAGGATAAAGACATGGACTTCCAAGCTTGAGGAGACTTCAAAAATGGATCCGACCACCGCCCTTTGGATGACTATTCCAATAGGCTTTGGAGCTGCAGCATTTGAACTTCCATGTACAGGACAGGTATATCTGGTTATACTGAACACGATAAATGCCTCTGGAGCAGGGTTTGCACAGTGGGGTCCATGGCTACTGCTCTATAACTTCATATTTGTGGCTCCTCTGATCGTGATAACCTTCATGATGTATTTGGGAATGTCCTCTGACAAGCTTGAGAAGTGGAGGAAGCAGAACAGGAGCTACATGAGGCTTGCAGCTGGTCTGTTCCTCTACGCTTTAGGAGCCTTCCTACTCTGGTTTACCTTCAGGCAGTTTGGGGATCCCGGACTGCTATTTGCCAATAGAATTCTTGGGTTTATCCTACTAGCAACCCAGGTACTGGCAATAGGGTACATACTGTACAAGGGATACCTTGACTAGAAGGGCGAGACTATGGAAAGGCTATGGAGACAGCTCAGATATATCGATCGCCGGATATCATCCTTCCTGGAGAAGGAGGGTCTTATAGTCCTGAGATACTCGCTGGCTTTTGTGTTCATATGCTTTGGCATACTGAAACCGTTAGGTCTTAGTCCTGCTTCTGAACTTGTGGCTAACACTGTTTACTGGTTTGATCCTGCATGGTTCGTTCCTTTCCTGGGATGGTGGGAGGTTGCTATAGGGCTCTGCTTCCTCTACAGGCCTCTTATAAGGGTAGCAATAGCCTTTCTTGCACCCCAGATGCTTGGAACGTTTCTTCCTTTAGTCCTGCTCCCGGACATAGCCTTCAATGGCTTTCCCGTGCCTTCTATGGAGGGCCAATACATCTTAAAGAATCTGATCATTATAGGCGCTGCCATGGTGGTTGGAGGGATTGTACGCGACTGAAAAATCTTTATTCTCCTAGGAAATAAATCTCTAGCTCTCTGTTCCTTGGACCGTCTACTTCTATGAACAGCACCGACTGCCAGGTACCTAGATCCAGGTTTCCTCCCACTACAGGCAGTACATGGTCCGCGCCTGTGAGAACATCGGTTATATGCGCATGGGCGTTGCCTTCATGTCCTCTGTTGTGCGAATAACTGTCTCTCTTGGGTACTAGTTCCTCGAATTTCTCCAGAAGATCCTTCTTGAGACCGGATTCGTCTTCGTTTATAGTTATACCTGCCGTTGTATGCGGGCAGAAGACCAGGCAGAAGCCGTCCTCTATCCCTGAGTTCTCCACAGCCTCCTCTACCTTTCCGGTGACGTTCTTCACCTCTCTTTGATCTGTGCTTAGGGATATCGTCTCCCTGTAGAATGACATGTTGAGGGGCTAATTTGCTCCGGATGTTTAAAAATCTGTGTTCTATCCCAGGTCTGTGAAGAGTCTGTCCAGCTCCGCATCTACGAACTTGTCAAATATGGAGTAGAAGAGAGGATTTATTTCCTCTATACAGTACCTGTCCTTTGATGTCAATAGCTTTCCGAACTGCTTCCTGTAGCTGGCCAGTACTTCCATTTTTTCTGTAAGCTCCTGCCTGAGCTCAAGGTTTATCTCCTTTCCCTCTGTGTCGAAATCAGTGAGAATTACAACACTGTCCTCCAGCTTCGAAATCCGGTCGCAGAACGGCTCCACTCTACAGCCGCTGAACTTGAAGATATCTGTTTCGACTCCTAACTTCTTCAGCGCTATTTCATCGCTCTTACCTTCTACTATAACCGAATCTGAGTCCCTTCTTATCTTCTCTGCCAGCTCTTTTAACCTCTGAAGATATATGTAATCCTCTTTTTCCATCTTTATAGCCCGCTATATCTTTCTTAAAGCCTCTGATAGCGCTCTGAGGAACACAAGTATTGTAAATACTGTAATTATTATACCTATATCGGATAAAGCTTGCATGAACGATAAGTTTAGAAACCGACCCCACCTACCTAGGATCATTGCAGCTACTAGAACAAGAAACCCTATAAGCATAAGTTTTAGGCCTTTTTGTATGTTTCCATGAGGGATATTGAGAGCTAGGCTTACCCCTCCTTGCTTCTTGAAGTTCTCTATAGCTCTGTAGCTATGGTAGAGGATGCCGAGGCTAAGTATTATCCCCACAATTCCGGTATAGATTTTGAATGTCATTTTTTAAGCCTCTTATCCCAGCGGTTGAGAACCACTATGAGGAATAAGAAAAACACTAACACCGCCATCTCTCCGACTGTTTGAACCGTCTTGGTACTACCCCAGCTTCCAAGAGTTACCCATATAAACCCTGCTAGAAGCACCAGACCGCTGTAATAGAGTATGTTAAGATCCTGAATTATCTTCTGACTGTGAAAACCAAGATCAACCTGGCTTTTTCTTCCTCTCTCTTCCATGGCTTTAAGTATGCTCCAGGAGATCTTGGAGGCATATAGCGCTAGAAGCGACATTATGAACAAAATAACATAATGCATAATCTCTCTATATGTATAATGCTTTATTTAGATTTTTCCCTGTAAGGGTTTGTTCGGAGATAGAAATCAGCAGAATTTCCCAATTCATAAAACTTTATGGCCTATATTAGAACTCGTAGACCGCTCTTACCGCCTTCTCAATTCTACCCTCGGTAGGCAGGTATTTGTCCTCCAGCTTGTACATCGGGAATACCGTGTCAAAACCTGTTACACGCTTTACTGGCGCCTCAAGGTGTAAAATATCATCCTCCGTAAGTCTTGCTGAAATTTCAGCTCCTACACCGCAGGTCTGAGGCGCCTCATGGACTATAACAGCTCTTCCTGTCTTTCTAACACTTTTCTCCACCGTCTCAAAGTCCATTGGCTTTATTGTTCTTAGATCTATTACTTCCAGGTCTATATCTCCTTCAAGCCTGTCTGCAAGATCCAAAACTCTATGTAGCATCGCACCCCAGGATACAACGGTCAGATCATCTCCCTTGCGCTTTACTTCCGCATCTCCTATCTCCACGAGATGCTCGCCCTCAGGAAGTTCCTCCTTCATAGCCCTGTATACCTTCTTGGGTTCCCAGAAGCAGACAGGATCGGGATCTCTTATAGCGCTCTTCAACAGTCCAAGAGCGTCAGAGGGGGTTGAGGGAATAACCACCTTCAGTCCAGGGGTATGGGCATAAAGAGCCTCTGTAGACTCGGAATGGTGTTCTGGAGAGTGGATTCCACCCCCATAGGGCGCTCTTATAACCATAGAAGCGTTGTATTTTCCTCTTGACCGGTTCCTTATCCTTGATACATGGCTTATAATCTGGTCAAACGCAGGATAGCTGAAACCCATGAACTGTATCTCGGCTATAGGCTTCATGCCATAGACAGACATCCCTAGAGCTGTCCCGACTATTCCTGACTCTGATAGAGGTGTATCTATAACTCTTTCCTCCCCAAACTCTTCGTGCAAGCCTTCTGTCACACGGAAGACTCCACCATCCTCTCCGACATCTTCTCCCATGACAACTATATCCTCGTCCTTCTCCATTTCCTCTTTCATAGCCCGGTTAAGGGCCTGCACCATGTTCATCTTATCTCCCATCTATCCATCACCCTCGCTGCTCTCTTCTACCTCTTTAAGATCTTCCAGTTGTTTCTTCAAGACCTTCGGCGTCTCGCTGTAGTGGTATTCAAATATATCCGATATAGCAGGTTCTTCTACCTCTTCTGATTTATCAACTGCATCACTTACCTTCTCCTCTGCTTCTTCTTTTTTCTTTTTGAACCATTCTTCGTCTGCTATGCCCTTGTCCTTCAAATACTCCTCAAATCTATCAATAGGATCTCTTTTCCTCCAGTATTCGACCTCTTCCTCATCCCTATACCTTGAGGCATCGTCTGCAGTAGTATGATCCTCTCTTCTATAGGTAACTGCCTCGATCAGGGTGGGGGTGTTCTCCTTTCTTGCCTTCTCCAGTGCCTGTTTGGTCGCCTTCCACATTGCAAGGACATCGTTCCCGTCCACCTGGATTCCTTTGAAACCATAGGCCAGTGCCTTCTGAGCAAGGGTCTCCGAACCGGTCTGTTCATCTCTGGGAAGAGATATGGCATAGTTGTTGTTCTGACATACCATTACACAAGGCACTCCAAATGCTCCTGCAAAGTTCATGCCTTCGTGGAAATCTCCTTCAGAAGTTGCGCCATCTCCAAAGTACACTAGACTTGCGACGTCATCATCTTTTTTCTTTGAAGCCCAGGCTGCTCCTACCGCATGGGGTACCTGGCTGCCTACAGGTATGGAGACCATGAAGTTCTGTGGTTGTTCCTCGTACGCTGATCCTCTTTCGTCTCCCTGCCAGTACTGTGTCAGCTTCCAGATCGGAAAACCTCTCACAAAGTATGCGGCGCTTTCCCTGAAGGCAGGGAACATCCAGTCCTTCTCGTCCAGGGCATAGGCACTTCCGACCTGCGCCGCCTCCTGCCCTTTACACGGAGCATATGTTCCAAACCGCCCCTGTCGCTGTAGTTTTATAGCCTTCTCATCGTACACTCGAGCAAGTATCATGTACCAGTACATCTCCTTCAGTTCCTCCTTGGAAAGATCCGGTTCCAATTCCTTGTCCACTTTTCCGTCCTTGTCAAGAATCTGGAGATGTTCGACTTTTCCGCTAAACTTGGTTTCTCTAGGCATATATACATTAACTGGGTTGTCCCGGTATAAAAAATGTTCCTTCAAGTTCAACTAATGTTACCTAAAGGAGGGAGGCAAGATTTTCTACCAATCCAGATTCAGCATTTAGCTATAGAGAGTCCTCTAGGAAACTTTTTAAATTGTAGCAGGCCAAAATAGCCTATAGGGAAAACCACATGGCTGATGATGAGAACACAGATATAGATGCCGAATCTCTCCTGAAAGAGTTGATAAATAGACTGGAGAGGAAAATTTCTACTCTTGAGAAGGAACTAGATAGTGTTGATAGAGCTAAAGATAAACTTAGAGACATAGAGGAGTCTATTCACGAGGATATAAAGTCCAAGGATCTCTCAAATGAGACAATAAGACGTATATTTGACGCTTTTCACCAGGAATTGGAGTATTTCGAAGGTTTAACCGAGAAATTCGAATCTCTTGAGAAGAGCGTAAAGGAGGAACGGGAAGGACACGCCTCAGAAAGAGAGGCTTTCAAGGAAGAGTTAAAGAATGAGATAATCGAAGAAATGTCGGATTCGTTTGAGAAGGATATTATGGAGAGTATCGAAAGTTTTCCTAACGATCTAAGAATCGAGATGAAAGAGTTGAAGGGAGAGGTGGAGGATAGGGTTGAGAAGTTCAACCAGGGGATAGATAGGATAGCTACCAAACTAAATAGCAGAGTAAAAGAAGGGCTAAAGAGAGTTGAGATGAAGGCGAAGAGCCATATTTCTGATAGAGCAAAGGACTATGTCCATGAGATTATGTCACAGAGAGAGGAATCCTTCAAAGAGAACTATCTTGATGAGATCATGGAGAAGATCAGGGCGTTACGTATAACCGTGGCTAACATAGCTGAAGCGGTAGGCGAAAGTACCGAAGATATAGATGAGGTAGAGAGAGATATAGATGAGATGAAAGGATCAATGCCTACTATTGTTGAATAATGGGGGTCAACGCAAAAAGTGAGGAAAGGAGATTATTTTTCTTCTGACTGTTTTGCATGGATTCTAAGGTTGATTATTGCGTTGAGGATGTTCACGCTTATCAGGATTATTATTAATATTCCCAAAAAGATTACTGACGTGTTCTCCACTGCTCTTGTACCTGAAAGTATGAAGAAGGTTACCACTGTAAGTATACCTATCACAATTGCAAGATAACTTTCTAGTATCTTCCTTCCTAACTTCATAGGGGAATCCCTCTATCTTGAGATTCTTATTCATGCTACTATTTAAATCCCGTGGTGGGTGTTCTAGTATTCTCTAGCCCTAGAGGGAATAGGCCAGGCCCATGTATATCAGGTCTCCCAGGAATACGCTTACGATTATGGCAACGGGGAAGGAAAGCACAAACTGCACACCGTGCCTTATAGTTACTTTGGCGCGGTTCTCCCTTACTTCCACTATTTCTCCCTTTGTAAGCCCTCTTATTAGATTAGCCTCTATAGTTCTGTTTCCTGTATCTACCTCTTCAGCAAGAACATCTCCCGGCTTAAGGTCTTCCGTATCTATCTCGTTCTTCATAGCTTCTTCCTCAACTGCCTTCAGATAGCGATAGAGGATCAGCATACCGGAAATAGATAGCACTAGTGCTATAAATGAATAGATGTTCGCACCTCCTGCGACCCCGATATACTGGGAGTAGAGTACGAGTAGATAGGCGAGTACTGTGAAACTTAGTATTGTTCCTAGGATGTTCTTCCATTCCTTACTCAGGCTTTTCTGGAACTTCTCCATAACCTTCCTGGATCTCAGACCTATAAAAGCAGCATATATTAGAGAGTATACTGCGCCTACTATGAACACGTTGAATATGAGGGTTATCTGGAACGGCCAGGCAGCCTGGTACATAGGAGCAAACTCTGACGGTAAGTAGGGTATTGCAAATCCTGTAGCGCCAAGTACAAATGCATCTGCACCTCCCCAGCCACCCATCAGGTATATCAGCCATCCAAGAGAGAAAAAGACAACTCCTGTTGCTATGGAATTGACTAGAGGCGCCCAGCTGTAGGAGAGATAGGACATCACTGCATGAAGGAGGATTCCTACGGCTGCAGTCAATATGGAGACCTCGTCCGGTACTTCGGTTGTCTTCAGATCAAGGTATGCGGCGGTTCCAGTACCTGCGAGTGCTGTACCTAGTATCAGGTAGCCGATCATATTCGGTTCACGGAGGATTTTTTTATAGAATAGGTTATTAAAGTTTGGCAGATTCCAACGGTGAGTATTGGAAAAAAAGTAAAAACCCCTATGATAAAAAGAGGCTGTAGGTGTCTTTGTAGACTAGGGTCGGAGAGTAGGTATATTATGGAATCAGAAAATTCGAGTATAGAGACTAAGGTAGACCAGCTTCTGGAGTACCTGGCGGAAGAAAAAAGCACTTCTATAAGCCAGGCAGCAGAAGAACTGGGTGTGCCAGAACCTACTGTCGAAGCATGGGCATCAGCTCTTGAGGATTCTGGACTTATAACTAGATCCTATTCTACGACCCAGGGAGCTATATTAAAGGTCAAGGATACTGAAGAGGCGAAGGAAGAGGTTGAAGACGCTGAAAAAAAGGCGGGAGAGAACATAGAGGAGGCCAGAGAGGAGATATCAGAAGAACACGAGGAGTTGGAGAAAGTCAGCAATCTTCTTCAGGGGATAGAAGAGGCATTTAAGAAGAGGAGAGAGATAAGCAGAGAAATGAAGAATAAGATAGAGAAGCTTCGGGAAGAGGAAGAAGTTATTGAAGATCACATAGAAAACCATGAAGGTGATAAACTAGCTGAGAAGGAAGAGAGAGCCCTAAATGTGCTTGAAGAAGCAGAGTCAAGACTAGAAGATCTGAACATAGAAAATAAAGAGAAATTCAAGGCCAAGAAGGAGAACATAGAAGAGGAGATAGACAAGCTCAAGACTGTGAAGAAAGGTCTTGAAGCGATAGAGAAAGAAGAGAAAAATTGATTCCTGCATTCCTGAATTTACCCCTATAGTGAAAGTGGCAAGGAAACAATTAAAAGCTAGAAAGAGAAAGTTACAATAAGGGGATTTTTAGACGGAGGGTCAGGTTCAGAGGTATTTTAGAATGGAAGACAACTATACAGTGGATGCTGACGGAGTTCCTGCCGAAGTGAATATAACTTCAGACACAGACGACTATGTACCACGTTACTTCTTGAAGAGACCTGAGATAGATCCAGCTACAGGAGCAGTCCTTAAGAGTATTCAGTCCCAGCTAGTGGGTGAGGTAAAGCTCTCCAAGAAAGAGTTCGTTGATATCAATGAGATGGAGGGTGTGAAAGAGAAGTTCAGAAGCAAAGCTGAAGAGATAATAGAGGATAAGCTACCGTCAATAGATGAAGAATCTAGAAAAATACTTATCGGAAACTTGCTTCACGAGATGCTTGGGCTTGGAGACATAGAGCTACTGCTAGCGGACAGCCACCTTGAGGAACTGGTTATAAACAGCTCTAATGAACCGGTATGGGCATATCACAAAACGTACGGCTGGCTGAAGACTGATTTATACATGGAGGACGAGGAAGAGATAAAGAACTATGCATCTATGATAGGGAGGAGGGTAGGAAAGCAGATATCCAGTTTACATCCTCTCCTTGACGCACATCTAACCACTGGCGACCGTACAAATGCTACCCTGTCCCCTATCTCAACGCAAGGTAACACCATAACGATTAGGAAGTTCGCAAGAGAGCCTTGGACTGTTACAGATTTCATAGGGAACGGAACTCTAAATCCTGAAGTAGCTTCGCTTCTATGGCTATGTATACAGTACGAAATGAACGTGATAGTATCTGGAGGTACAGGGGCGGGTAAAACATCTCTTTTGAATGTCCTTATGCCTTTCGTACCCCCAAACAATCGTATAGTATCCATAGAGGACACACGCGAGATAAGGCTTCCTGAGTTCCTGCACTGGGTGCCACTAACAACAAGGGAGCCAAACCCTGAGGGTAAGGGAGGGGTTTCTATGCTTGACCTACTGGTTAATTCTCTCCGTATGAGGCCGGACAGAATACTTGTAGGGGAGATACGTAGGAAGAGGCAGGCAGAAGTACTTTTCGAAGCTATGCATACAGGCCACTCAGTTTACTCCACGCTTCACGCTGATACTGCAACTCAGACAGTTAGGAGGCTGGTAAATCCGCCTATAAGTGTGCCAAAGTCTCTGGTACAAGCTGTGGATCTGAACGTCGTGGCCTTTCGTGACCGGAGGAGAAATATCCGAAGGGTTATGGAAGTAGCTGAGGTTATGGCCAACTTCATAGGTGACGATATAGAGATGGACACAAATCTCCTCTACAAGTGGGACTCCGAGGAAGACAGCATCAACAAGGCGAACGACAGTAAAGACATATTTGACAAATTAGGGATGCACGCAGGCCTTACAGAGAATGAAATACAAGAAGGGTTGAGGATGAGAAAGGATATACTGGAATGGCTTGTTAAACATCAGGTTGATAATGTTGAAGGGGTTGGAAAAGTTGTAGCAGAGTTCTACCAGGATGAAGATGACGTCTACGAGCGTATACAGGATGGTGCAGAGCCAGAGGACATATATTCTCTTTAGTTCTATAACACCTTTCTAATATGGCTGGCCTACAGGAAGTTGCCGTGTTCAGCTTCCTGCCATAGGACAGCATTAAGCGATACCACCCCCAGTAAGAGGAACCCGGATTCAAAGTTATGTGTTCTGATACCTGAGAAAATAGAGATGTGGAAGATCGACTGTAGAATAGTAAATATAAGAGCTATACTGAACGAACCGGAAGATATGAAGAGGAAAAAGTTCCTTAAAGTTCTATCAGTTTCTTTAGAACCTTTTATTATTACTAGAGAAAACACTGATGACGCTAATGCCATAATAAGCGCTGCAAATCCGAAAAATATTGAGGGTAGTACGTGCATCTTTCTATCTACCGCTGTAGATTTTACCGTGTTTCAAATTTATATGGCAGGAGTTCAAAAAGCTTTGGTTATGGGCTGGCTTCAGAATACTCTTGAAATGTTCAGCAGGAAGGAGATAGTGAGGCGACTGATGCCTGTTGCAGATAGGTTGTCCTCGTTCTTCCCTAATATGAAAAAAGAACTTATACAGGCTGAGATGGAGGAGAAAGACGATGTGAAGTATCTTGCAGAATGTATATTCCAGTCCTTACAGCTCAGTTTCATGGGAGCTATAGGTCTGGGAATTGCGGGATATATAACCGGTTCTACAGATATGTACTGGTATGGATTGGGCCTGTTCCTCTTTATAATCCTCTTCGGTACATTCACCTTTGCTAAGAGGCCCAAGGTAAAGGCAAACAGAAGAACAAGAAATCTGGATGCTGAACTGCCTTATGCTCTTCGTCACATACTTATTGAGGTAAAATCAGGGATATCTATATATCAGGCCATGGTGTCAGTAACCACCGACTACGGAGAGGCATCCCAAGAGTTTAAGAAGATAGTGGCGGACATAAACACGGGAAAATCGGAGGTACAGGCTCTTGAATCAGCGGTACTGAGGAACCCCTCAAAGAAGTTCAGAAGGGCTCTATGGCAGATAATAAATGCACTGAAATCCGGTGCCGACGTTTCGGATACTCTTGAGTCGCTGGTGGACTCTATTATGGAGGAACAGATACTGGCGGTGGAGGAATACGGTAAGGAACTTAATCCTTACACACTCATGTACATGATAATAGCAATAATAGTTCCCTCGCTGGGAGTGACCTTCATGATGATTCTCTCGAGTTTCACAGGTATTGAACTGTCTGCTACTCTTTTCTATGTTCTCATGATAGGCCTTGTGCTTTTCCAGCTATTCTTCATAAACATAGTTAAAAGCAAGCGACCGGTGGTGAAGGTCTGATGAACAAGAGAGTAGTAAAGTCCGTATACAGTATCCTACCGGAGTTCTACAGGAACTGGCTGGATACTGAAGCGAGATATGCGAAGATAGATAACCACAAAGAGATAACCTTCTACATCTATGCTTTTCTAGTTGTAGTGGGAGCAATATTTATCCCACTGCTCTCGACTAATTTTACGGTTGCAGGAGTTCTATCTGGAATGTATCTCATCCTGGTATTCTTCCTACCTTATCTGGTGTTCTCTCTTCTGGCTAATAATAGGAAGAAGGAGATAGAAGAAGTGCTTCCTGATGCACTACAACTGGTAAGCGCAAATGTTGAATCGGGACTTACAGTGGAGAAAGCTTTCCTCCTTGCTGCCCGTGATGAATTTGGCCCTCTTGCAAAGGATCTGAAAAGGGTGGCGGTAGAGATATTTGGTGGAACACCTATGCAGGAAGCTCTCTCAGATCTTGCGGATTCAACTAACTCCAGTCTGTTTGCAGAGACCCTCAACCTTTTGAAGGACTCAATAGAATCTGGAGGAGATATATCAAAGTTGCTAGAGTCATCAGCAAGCGATGTACAGAAATCTCTACAGCTAAGGGAGGAGATAGCAGCTAATGTCAAGATGTATTCCCTCTTCATAACTATAGCCTCTGTTATAGGAGCTCCACTTCTATTCAGTATATCGGTATTCCTTACCAGAAAGACCTCGGCCATGTGGTCTTCTCAATCCGTGAACTTTGACAACCTGCCATCCAGCGGTCCTATGGAGTTTAGCCAACCTTCAATAGATCCAGCTTTCTTTTCGGACTTTGCTCTGGCTACTATAATAGTCTCCAATATCTTCGCAGCTTTGATAATATCGGAGATAAAGAACGGTAATGTGAAAGAAGGAATGAAATATGTGCCTTTCTTTGTTATAGCCGGAGTGCTTGTGTTCTTTATAGTTGAAACAGTTGTAGCATCCGCTTTCGGCAGTTTTGTATAATTAGATCCTTGAACTGTGAATTAACCTATCTGAAATGTTGTGGTGTTCTATAGGTTTATATTTTCTATCTTGTATCAGATACCTACCGGATAGAGATATCGGATAGAGAGGGGAACTTATATATACTGGGAGCGTGTAATTCGAATATGATAGTCATGAATTCGACAGATAAGAGGAGAAAAGGACAGTCAGCGATAGAATACCTGACGACCTATGGCTGGGCACTGCTCGCCATAGTCATCGTGGGCGCTGTACTGATGAACATGGGTGTTTTCAGCCAGTGCCAGAAGGCACAGCCCAGGTTTTCCGGACAACAGGTAGCTCTGGATACCTGGCAGTTCACTGCGAACGACACCCTGAGCCTGGAGCTTACAGCCATCAACGAGGATGTGAACGTTACTAATGTTGAGATAGGCTGGGACAGTGGGGACACATGGACGGCCAGCCCCAATCAGCAGATTGCTGCAGGTACATCCGATACAGTGTCTGTAAACAACTCAGACGCTCTGGCTTCAGGATCGTGCGCCAACGGTGATCTCTCACTGTCATTTAATGTGGGAGATATAACAGGTGCAGAAGCAAGTGGATCAGGTTCGCTGACTGCTACAGTACCTGGTTAAAAGGCCTTAAAAAAGGCTTTTTCCTTTTTTTCTTTTTTTTTATTCCGAATCCTTTTCAACATTTTCAAGAAGCCTAATCTCCTCTATCTCCACATCCGGGCCTGAACGCTCAACTATGTCTACTACAAAATTTTTTCCCTCTGTTTCGACCTTATATTCATAGAGTTCACCACTTTCAGGGACGCTGAAGGGTCCGTAGCTATCTCCCTCTACCACCAAATTAAACTCCATAGCCCCTGAGCTGTTTTTTGATGAGGTTCTTACCTCTATACCGCCTATCTGCCTGTTCTTGTCGTATTCTATCTTGCTGGAATATTTTTTACCGCTTTCTCCTCCACCCCTTTCATCTATAGATGTCTCTTTGTTCTGATCTTCGCTTTCCGAGAGAGTCTTGAATCCCCCGGCTGTGTCTGTATTCTCTCCATTCTCCTCTGTCAGATTGAAGGAAAAACTCTCTGACAGCACTACGGCTCCTTTAACCCCTATAAATGTGATCCTGTAACTGTATACTCCCGGCTCAAGATCGTTCAAGGTCAGAGTGTTCCTTCCCTTTTCTACCTTGGCTGAAGCTAGGGCGGTGTAGCTGCCGCCTTCAGCGATTTGCCCTCTTCTATAGTTGACTACCGCCAGGCCGGTACTCTTTGTCCTGAATATAATGTCTGCTTCGGATCCCCGGACATCTACAGAAGGTTCCATAGATTCTAGAGGGTTCTCCCCGCCACCAGGAGACATCATCTCTCCAGCTATGCCGGATTTTTTTACAGCTGTATCCATAAAATGGCCTGCGACAAAACCTGCCAGTAAAAGGATTGCTGCCAATGAATACCGCTTGGCTGAACCCATTCTAATCAGTTTTTTCACAAGATGCGTTTTAAATCTTTGTCTCACTCATAGGCCAGATCCGATATACCCCACCTGTTCACATGTGTATCATCCAGCCTGAACCAAGAGAGATCCTGATCGGTAACCCCTTTAATCTTCCAGGTTTTCCCGTAGTCTCCTCCTTCGTCAAAATATACATAGTCCACTGCGGATGTGTCATCCTTCTGTATCTCCGGAGGCAGATTGGGGACATTAAGGAAGGATGCTATTCCGTGGGAGGTTCCATTTACTTTCCGGTTCAGCCTGTCGAAGAAGTTGGGCCCGGTTGAGTCCTCAAAGTAGCACCGGGAATCTATCTGGTCCGGTATGGAGTTCCTCCAGACATCGTTCTGATTCATTACCAGTCTTGTCTCATTGTTGAAGGCGGAAACATTTGAAATCCCTCCTATATATGCAGGGATCTCTTCTTCGGAACCGCATACGTTCTGCCCGGCGGTCGTCTGGTTAGAGACTACTCCAGCAAAGTCATCAAGTTCGCTCTTGTCTGGAGGGCAGAGGTGGGTAGTAATCAGTATTTTCTCTGACTTGGAACCGATTCCTGAGGTGCTGTTGCTCTTCCTAACTACTGAATCCCCTGAAACCCAGTTCCTTTCATTGCCGTCATCGTCTGTATAATTATATTCGGAATCGGTTCCTGACTGTTTCAGAGAGGTATGTGATAAGGTGCATTTGCTGTAGGCGTTTGACCTCTTTCCTCCAGATTGCAAGAATATCAGGGCATCGTCCAGCCCGGTTATAGAGGTCTTGAGATCAGACTGATGGTTATTATCTGTGAAACTAGTTTCTATATTTGGATCAGATATAGAGAGGCTGTATTCCGTCCTGAAACGAACCTTGAAAGGATCCACCATCTCCACAGTGATGTTGGATACACCGGTAGACATGTTTATAAGATATCCAGATGAAACCGCCTGCGATTCCATCTTCGATATCCAGTCTTTGAGGGACGATTCCGACATGATACTGGACACGCTTCCGTTTACAGTTCCGTTAAAGAAGGCAAGCGCAGTTGCAGTTTCAGGATCGGTCAGGTTACCTCCGTTAAGCACATGTGAGGTGACCGCTACTAGGGAGCGCCGCGAGGAGATACTTACAGCCCGATCCGTATCGTCCTTAACCGACTCTGTGAAATAGAATAGTTCATCAACCGACACCTTCTCCGGTGAACTCTCAACCGGTTCTATATCCACAGGAGAAACTACTATAAGGCTGATAAGCGCGAGGAAGAAAAGGCCAAAAAGAGTGTACAGGAAGCCCTTTCTCATTACTGCCACACCTCCAGAGAAACAAGGGCTGGCCCCCAGAGCCATTGAAGGCCTGACAGCTGGTTCTTATCTATCTTTAGGTTTTCCTGATTTATCTTGAAGTCAACCACCCCATCGTTGTCCACGTCCAGCTTGTTCAGAAGCCTCATAGTGGCGTTATCAAGTGCGTCCTCTCTTGGATCCCAACTGTCACTTGAATTTCCTACCGTCAGGGTGAAGTTACCGTCAGGTGTCTGTACCTCTTTTTCACCTCCTACTGCCTTTGAATGAACCTGGTCGTAGTTCACAAACCCATCCACCATCAGATCAAAAACAACCTTTGAATAGGGGCTTCCTCCCTGGGGATCAGAGTGGTTGATAGCTGTATCTACAGATACATTGTTCCACGCGCCCACTTTAGCCTTTTCCGGGGGAATATGAACCTGGAAGGGATCTCCAATCTCCGAATAGTCGGTATCGTAATCCCACAGCCTGAATACATGTTTGTAGCTCCCTCCAGATCCTTGGAGGAGCACCCGGTCGGTCCACCGGTTGCCCGAATAGGAGAGGAGACTTGCATCCAACAGCTCAGTATTGTCTGGAACTTTGAAGCTCCCGTTCTTTGGAGAGGAAATATTTCCTCCAAATCTGTCCGACTCCTGGCTTATTCTGAACCTTCCCAGCTCCAAGCTGTTTGGCGAAGTATAGTTTATCTCTATAAAGGAATCCGAGAACAGCGTATCGTTCAGGTCACCTTCCTTTATCTCTATCGTCTGTCCCACGACCGAGGTCTGAAGTATGGTAGAGCTAATGTTCTTGAAAACCTCTTCGAGCTCTCCAGTGGATGCAAAATAGTATTCTCCTCCTCCGCACTGGGCTGTCTGATTGAGCGTTGATTCATCGGCTCCGGAACCAAAACCAACGGCGTATACCCGTATAGAATGATTTTCCTGGGCTCTACAGGCTGCTTCTATGGTGTGATCCTTGGGATCAATATCAGAGTCGTTATCATGGTTTGGAACGTTCTCCATAGATGTGTTCTGGTTAGCCTCGCCGTCTGACATCACTATAAGGGATTTATTTCTCTCCAGACTGGTGTTGACAGCTAGATCGAACTCAGTTATTCTGGAGCGATAGGTGAGGTTAACCTTATCTACTTTAGGGGTATTCTGGTTGGAGGTGTTCATCGAGATGTTGAACTTCAGGAACCGGGACTTTGGAACGCTGGAAATATTATCGAACCACTGTGACGTGTTTGAATAGGATATCGTATAGTTCGTGCCTGAGGGAACATCTGCAGTGATGTTGGACTGGTTCCACTTTGTTAGGGAACCTACATCAAAAAGCTTCGATGTGTAGCTTCCCTCTGTTGAATCCAGCGAGGTTGAGAATACCTCCACATCATCGAAGTGCCAGTAGTCAAAGTCGTTCCCGCTTCCACTTTCCTGCCTGAACCTTACCTTAAAGCTACCGTGCAGAGCATCTGGATCGAGATCCAGATTTTTCTCAACCTCCTCGCCGTCAGAAAGCCCTGAGACGGTCAGGGTATCCAGCTCCTGCCAGTTGGACTTGTTGTCCCGATATTCTACCACAAGGTCCTCGCTTCCATCCGGATCCTCACTGCAGCTGTCTGAACCTTTCCTGGCCCAGAAGCTTACATTGGCGCTGTCAAGGTCTGAAATATTCAAAGTCTTGGAGGTTACTGATCCGGAGTCTGCCTTGTGGAAAGCTGCATAGGTTCCCTTTACTGCACAGCTGGTTGATACACCGCAGGAGCCGGAACAGGACCAGTCCGATCCCAGGTTTCCAGATTCAAAGTCATCTGCAAACGCGGTCTCGGCGCCTCCGAGTCTCAGGTTGCCGTCCTTTACTGTAGTATTAGTTAGATTTCCGCTCTTCCACTCCTGGTTGGTGTCCACGACAATACTGTCTTTGGTCGTGGTGTTCCTGTCCTTGAGCCTGGCCGCGATGGTGTTTTCTGCTGACCTGAGCAGGGATTCGTCGAAAGATCTCTTCTCACCTAGGGATATCTGGTCAAACGCCCAGTAATCGTAGTCGTCTCCGGAGGCTGTTGGATAGTTGATACGGAGCTGGAAACTATCATGAACCCCGTCTGAAGGTATTTCAAAGCTGTAATCTGACCATGCCCCGCCGTTGGGATCGGAACCTGTTGCTTCATGAGTTTTAAGAGTACTCCAGCTCCCGCCATCGTCCAGGTATTGTACCTCAATGTTCTCTCCTTCTTCCGGAGGTTCACAGCTTCCTTCACCTCCCTGTTTTGCGCTGTATTCCAGGGTGCTGTTCTCCCTGTTGCTAAGGTTGAAGCTCCTTGACTCTATGGTTGCGCCTCCCCATCTTACAATAAGGCTCTTGGTTCCATCGGTGGAGCTACATTTATCGCTTATCACTGCTTCGTCTCCTGCATTACCCTCTGTAACGGTCCAGTCTGACCCTATATTGGCTCTCTCAAAAGTATCCGAGAAGAAGGAGGTTATACCCCCGATTACACGGTTCCAGTTTTCACCTGAATGTCTCTCGGTGTCGTTGTCGACTAGATCGCCGTTCACAAATATTGAAGCTGCATCATCCGACCTCACAAATATCTTCACCTCGTTCTCTATCTCGGGTCTGTATTCGAAGCTGTTCCTGAGGAAGTAG
>CAZWHR010000004.1:0-15178 GCA_964633675.1 uncultured archaeon
CTATCATCGTACCCCGGGGCGGTACGGACCAGGGTTCAAATCCCTGCCCTGCCATCACCTTCCTAGGTGCCAATAGGATCTCGCAGTTACTCCTCTCTGACCCCGCCAAAAAGATGCCCCAAGGCAGAATCCTCTATCTCAATGATCCATGAAGCAGCCTTAACGCGGTGATCCAGAAATACAGCAGAGGCTCCCAGGACATTGATGAACAGATCAAAGAACGAAAATGCCCTGTACGGAAGATGCATTTGTAAAATTTCTAGTGCTGTGCCTGCCACGGACGCAAGGATGAAGGCCTCGATGTGTCCTGATAGGCTATCATGGAAATAAAGGAGGAAGCTCCCTGCCAGAAGGAAATAACCAATCAGGTGGAGCACGATTGGCAAATATCCTTCTACAGTCTTTGTCCCTTGAGGGGAAAAATGAGGCTTCCAACAGTTAAACCAATCAGAACCACTGCAACTATTGTGAAATTTAGTTTCGAGCGCATCAACAAGTCCTTTGGTGAACTATATTTTTTAAAGTTAAATCTGATCGGCTAAACATACACTGAACCGACCATTTTTCTACGAGGAGCCTGATGAAAAGGAGTAGAGCTATGAAAATATGTTAGAGTGGGCTGTCGATTGGATTACTAAAGAAAGGCTTAAACGAGGGTTAGAAACAATCGAGACTCCGCTGGGTCTCCTGAAATCCCTCATATTCTGGATCATACCTTTAATCCTCAGCTTTTCAGCTCTGCCACCGCTTCACCCTAAACTCATTTAAAAATATATGCAAAGTTGATCCTCGTGATCATAATGGAAATGAGTAAAAAGTGGGTCATGTACGGACTAGCAGCTCTTGGGATAGGTGGTATTGGATCCTGTTATGGCGCCCCACATTTTGACAGGGATACCTACAAAGTGGAGGTTACGGACAAACAGGTCAAGCGATACGATGATTCCAGTAAGTATTTGATATTCACCGAACTGGAGGAAAGCGATGAGACAAGGGTGTTTGAGAACGTTGATTCATACTTGGAACTGAAATTTGATTCTTCAACAATGTATGGAGAGGTAAAGGAAGGTGAAAGGTACAAGTTTGAGACCTATGGTTGGAGGGTGCCATTCTTGTCTTGGTATGAGAACATCTCAGATGTAGAAGAACTCCCTGACAATCCGGACAACAAAAATTAGATATCTTTTTTAAGGGCAAGTAAGAGGCCAAGAATACCTTTCAGAAGCTGTCAAGACTCGACTGGCTCTCCCTGAAGTTCTCGTACTCCTCAATAACATCCTCCATCGAAACTTCTACAAACTCCAGACCACGCTCCTCCAAGTAGTCTATGACGTTCTCCGAGGCCTTCGGCGCTGCAAGGATACCCCTCAAGATCCTACCAGGGAATTCTTCCTCTACCTCGTCCATGTAGCGGTTGAGCTGAAGTACAGAGTTGTGGTTCGGATTCCTCTTGACTTCTATAACCACTAAAGCATCATCTCTATCCCTTGCGAACACATCTATGAACCCTGCAGGTGTCTGTTTCTCACGGTCCACGATCTTCAGGCCTTCCTCTATTATTTCCGGTTTGCGCTCTATCGCCTCATGTATATCGACCTCATGTCCTTTAACCTTGAGCTCCCTCCTGTCCACAAGTTTTGTGACATACAGTGCCTCTACATCCTCGAATCTTATCTCAACCACTTCTTTAGGGCTGTTACGGATCGACCGCAAAACCAGCTTCCCGCTCTCTACATCTATCTCAAACCTGTCCGTCTCAGGCTGCCAGTTCTTGGGCTGGTAATTTTCAGGTCCGTGGACTAGGAGCGCATTGTCCTGTTTAACTACCAGAATCCTCTCCCCATGATCCAGCTTTGACTTGGCTCTCCCTTGGTAGTTTACACTGCATGGACCGGATAACTGGACTGTGAACGGTCTTGAGATGTATTCTTCCAATACCTCTCTTGCGGTATCCAGGTCGGGATCCCTGATGAACTCCTGCATAGAGGTAAATAGGAAACAAAGGGTTTTAATCTTTTCATGGGGGGATCGGAGGTTGAGGAAGCAGATATCTATAATTATTGGTTATATAAAAGTTAAGGCACCTTGTTATCCACGGTGTTTGACATGGCAAATCATCTAATAATTGGAGAAACACGTTCGGACGCTGTAGTGGAATCCGAACTTGTAAATCCTCTGCTTGATAGAGGGGTTTTTGACAGCCTGTTTCTTGAAGCTCCAAAAAGAGGCATCTATGGTAGAACAGGTGAAAAACTTCAAGGCGAAAAGGCTAGATTTGAGGGTTGTAACTCCGATAAACATGATAGCATAGTTTCCACTGCCAGAGAAAACAATACCAAAATATACAGCCTTGATTCGCCTGATAAATACAAGGGAAACAGGGAAGGAAGGCTCTCATATTGGGCAAAATATATAGAAGAGAAAGCTGGCGAGGCCAACCTGGTTCTTGTGAGGAATGTCCACTTAAACAGAGCTCGACTAACGTACCAGGATGCTGAAGAGCTTAATCTACCCACCCATATTGAGAGGGTTTCCGGTAATGAAGCAAATATGCAGACCATATACAGCCTGGATATAGGGGAAGCCAACATAAAAACAGATATCTATAACACAGAAGAAGTCTTCAGCAGAGCAGGAGAAATATTAGAAGAAAACAAATATCTACCGAGCGACATAGATACCGACTACGTATTTGTAAATAGCTAGAGATGCCAAATATTAATGCGGCGCTCTACTAGAGTTATTAATTTTCTTCGAGGCCTGAATTTGTGTCCGCCCAACACTATAAAAAGTCCAAGAAACAAAAAACCTTTAGGGAGTAAAAAAAAGCAAGAACTTATTTTTAAGAGGTCAAGTTCCATGTTAAGAAAACTGATTGTATCGATGGTTTTGCTTCTTACAATAACCACATTTGCTACTGCAGAAGTTTACCTTAATGATCCTCTCCCAAAAGATGGGAAGGCTAATGTTTCTCTCCTTACAGATATTTCTGTCAGGTATTCAAGTTCTTTGGGTGGAGATGAGGTTATAGAATTCTATAATTTTGTTGATAATAGATATCAGACCGGTATAGGTAGCTGTACGGCTAATAATGGATCTAGATGCAATATCAGTTTGGAAGGCCTACAACCAAATAAACAGTACAGATGGATAGCTGTCGTGAACAAGAGCGGAAACCTCACTTTTAGCGATGTCTGGCAGTTCACTACCGAGAGAGAAGGAAGTCCTCCCAGTGTTGTTCCACCCTTATCCTATAATGAATCTGAGGATAGACCTGTTTTTACTGTATATTCTGTGGTCAGAGACTTGGAAGGCGGTGACAACATACGTCGATGCACACTTACCGCGGAAGACGAGGACGGCAACACGAATTCGTACAATATGACACTGGACGATACCTACGGAAACAGATCTAAAGCTATATGCCGTACAGAGGTTAGTTTATACGACAATACTGGATGGAGGCCGGAAGAACTTTTGGAACTTGCTATAACTGTGGAAGATAAAGACAATAATATTAAAACATTCCAGGACAGCTACAGTACGCCTGACGTTACGAATAGCTCTTCTTTTGCGCCGTTAGATCCTTCTCCAGAAGATGGGGAGCTAAATGTAAGTCTTGTACCTACTCTATCTGCAGTTTACCAAGATCCCGAGGGAGAAAGCGGCGTCTTGAGATTCTACAATGCCACAGGCTATAACATAGGCTTATGTTCCGCGGATAGCGGGAACAGGTGCGGGGTGAAGGGACAGGAACTTGAGCCTGGAACCGTATACAGATGGTACGTAGTTGCCGATGATGGAAATAATACTGTTAGAAGTTCTAAATGGAGTTTTAAGACGGTTAGTAGGGGTAAAAAGGAGTTTAATCAAACGAACCAAACCAAGGAGGTTAATCAAAAGGATCAAACAGATCAAACTCAGGAAACGGAAGGGCCGGCAGAACAAAGTAAAGGAATCCGAGGAATTGTTGAACAGCAAGCCTCCAAAGATAGTGGGAGGGCCTAGCGTAGAAGGCTATAACCAAAGGCGGTCTTTCAACGTATCGGCAGTAGTAGAAGACGCAAACGGAGACGATAATATTAGAGGATGCAACTTGATAATTCTAGATGAAGAAGGAACTATAGATAATTACGATATGAGGATAGAACGTAAATATGACGGCGGGAAACAGGCGCTATGCAATTACAATGAGATAAGTGTAGATACCAATGAGAACTGGGAATCGGGAGAGGTATTGCGGTTGAATGTGACAGTACTGGATAATGCAGGTCTTTTAGACTCTGAAACAGTATATTACAAATTAAGAGAAGGGGTTGTAGAGGAAAAATCCTATGAAACAGTAAGTAGAGATATCAATAGTGCTTCTAGACCTTTCATTATGCTGATATTGTCTATAGTTATATTGAGTATTGGTATAGCTGTAATAGTAAGATACGAGGTCTTGAAAAGGAAAGGTAGGGTAGTTCAGGAGTGAACCACATTATCAAGTAGATGGTAGAGTGGTTGGGCATTTGCTGTTAGAAAGGTTTAAAGGCTAGGAAGATGTTAAATTAAATGGAGGTACTGAAGATGACTATGGATACATTTTCGGTCGTTTTAATACTGATATCCGGGTTTCTTATGGCTATTGTAGGAGTGCTGTCCGGGCTTTATTCTAACTATTTATTTCCGGAGGAAACACCCGTTGGATGGTATAGCATGGCTGTCAGCCTGGTGCTTTTAGGCTCTGTCCTGGGCATAAGACCTTTTTTATCTACGTTAACCGAAAAATGGCTCTGGATGTTTGCTCTAATGCTTGGAGCGCTAGGTCTTTTGTCGGGCTTCTGGTCATCCTCTAAAAAAGGTGTTGAGATATGACAACCCTGCTATTGGGTGGCTACGTCTTTACAACGGTACTTTTCGCAGCAGCGGCCTATATGGCTTATTTATTCTATCAAGAATTTTCCACAGCTGAGGGAACACCTCTGGAGGGAAAATGCATATACGCTGGGATTGCAAGTTTATCGGCGGCTACTTTGTTCTATGGGGTTTTCGATTTTACAGGGGCAGATATATACATGAAGATTTCTGTTTTGACAAGTTTCCTTGCTGCGGTACTGCTGTTTGATGCAGGGTATATATTACGGGACAAATACATTAGGAAGAATCAACCTCATTCTGGAGGCAGTGTGGTGGGATCTGGAAAGGGTGTGGGGAGAGAAGAGGAGAAAGCGGAGGCTGAAGAAGAGGGTGAGGAGTATGGGAAATATGGGGGAAATGCTGGGGATGGGGATAAAAGGTATGGGAATGATGTTGGTAAGAGGTATGAGAAGGATCCTAAGGGAATGGATGGAGGGAAGGAGGCGCGGTATGAGAAGGAGCTTGGGGAAGAGAGTGAAGGGTATGGTGGGGAAACAACTGGGTTTCCTGGTTCAGGATCGGCTGAATCGTCTTTTGGAGATTCTGTAGAGGTATTGGATAGTGGAGGTGGTGTGAAGCCGGATTTCTTGGTGGAGGAGGGTTCTTTTGATATTGATGTGCCTGACGCTCCTGAAGTTAAAGAGATTGAAACTCCTGAAATAGAGAAAGGACCGTTGTTCATACGTGTAGAGAAGTTTAGGAATGCTGAGGAGACGTTAGCGGATATGAGAAAGGTTGTGGATGAGATAGAGTCTGATGTTGGGAGTTTGGAGAATGGGCTTGATGAGGATACGAGGATGAGAAAGGAGCTAGAGGCAATTATTAATAAGCTGGAAGCTTCCTTGGGGTCGGCCAAGGATATTGTGAGCCCGTGATGTGAAAGGTTTGTTCTACATCGAATTTTCGCTACATTTCATAAATCCTTGTTTTCAAGTCTGACTTGATCAAAAGCACCTCGGGATTTATATAGTTTTTTGCTGAGTTTACTGTTACAGTATAAATTTTCTGATTTTAACGATTTGACTTTAAAACTGGGTTCTAGTAATGGTTTTCCGATAGTTTAACTGTGGGCATTTCTAAGCACTTTACCAAATCTTCAGGTAATAGATAGGAAACCTCTGATGGATAATCCTACTAATAATACTCAACTACCGCTAGCCCTATCAACCCTCCATTTTCTATCTTCAATTAAGTCCTCCTTATCTCCCTCACCCCCTGCCCTGAAACAACTGTTCTCTCTAACCTAGAATCTAAACAAGCTTGTCCTATCGGAAAAAAATCTACTCCTACCATTTAAAATAGTTAACATTCATCTAGAGACTAGGTGTCTATAGATGAAGAAAGTGATGGCGCAGGGCATGTTCGAGATACTCCATCCAGGCCAGCTATACTACTTGGAGAAGAGCGCAGAGCTGGGTGACGAGCTCCATGTGGTGGTCGGTAGGGACAAGTGGGCTGTCAACCGAAACCTGGTTATGGATGAGAACTCAAGACTCAGGATGGTGCGCGCGCTGGAAGTAGTGGATAATGCTATACTAGGGTCGGAGGAGAGCATGTTTAAGCCGGTTGAGCGTATAGATCCCGATGTGATAACCCTGGGATATGACCAGGATTTCAGTATAGCGGAGATAGAAGGTATGCTGGCGGAGAAAGGTATGGAAGATACTGAAGTTGTTAGGATAGACGAGTACGAAGGCACTACGAAGTCAGTGAGCCAGATCAAGTCAAGGATTCTGGAGGGCTAGAGATAAAAAAAACTTCTTCAGAGCCCTTTTATAATCACTTTCTTCAAATCCTCTTCCAATCCATAACTATCTATTTCCCTCTCAAAAGATTCTTTCCCAAACCCCGCAATTATGCCGTTAATCTTGGCGGCGGCAGTTGAGTTTATCAGCTGTCCGGCGCTGTAGATATTCTGGAAGAACTTCAGGAAGTCGTTCCTCTGCCTTAAATGGTATTTCTGGTGGTAGTTCTCAGCCAGGTTGAAGTTCTCCAGCTTCTCTATCTGGGTCTTGACCGCTTCAGATTCTGCAAGGTCTTCAAGGGAGTTCTGCGCCTTTTTTCTCTGCTCCCCGTTCTGGAAGAATATCATGGACCTGTACTGTCCAGTCCTGGAAGAGGTACAGCTGTGGCTGTTCCAGAAGATCTTTAGAAGCTCCCTGTAGCTGATCTCTTCAGGTTTGAAGTCTATCTGGATCGTCTCTGCATGGTTCCCGAGATCGTGGTATGTAGGATCGGGTTTTTCGCCTCCGGCATATCCTACGCGCGTCCTCACAACTCCAGGTATAGCTCCGAAGCGCGCATCCGGACCCCAGAAACAGCCCATGGAAAAGGTCGCGGTCTCGAGGTCTTCCTCTTCTGGCTGTTCCCTGTCTATCGGTAATTCATCCGGTTTTTCATCTCTCAGCGCTTCTATAGACAGTATTTCTGTGTCCCTTCCCATTACTTTGTCGGCTACTTTACCGAACATATCCCAGTACATAGACTTCAGAATATAAAAATCTAGAGTATAAAGTTTGAGATGAAACAACAACATAATCCTTAGGAAGCGATCTGAAGATGGCAAAATTCTAGGTATAACCATAGAGGAGTTTATCAAAGGCGTCTCAAGCGATAGAAAAATTCCAGAAGCCGTCTCCGATATAGCCATTCAGGGTTGATATATTATTTCTTGTAGTTCCCTTTGCCGGGAATCACATGTCTCACCCCGCCCCGAGGATCATCCATATCTCCTTCATATCGCGGTATAAGATGGATATGCAGATGTTCTACCGTCCTGCCAGCCGGTTTCCCGTCGTTCTCTCCTATGTTGTAGCTGTCCGCCTGTTTTTCTAGGAAATTCGATTCAAGCGCTGCTCTGCAGTATTCCTCTGACTTCTCGTCCAACGGAGTATCAACGGCCTCTCTATAGACCTCTTCGAGATCGTCCTCCTGGATATAACTCCTTGCCTCCTCAAGAGCTTTTTTGCAGTCACTCCATTCTTCACTTGAAAGATCAAAGATGCTCTCTACATGATCCTTCGATATCACGAGCGCGTGACCGGGAGTCACGGGATAGAGGTCGTACTTGATGTAAAAATGGTCGGTCTCCGCCACCTTTGAGCTTCTGACCTTCTCCCTGCAGAAAGTACAGTTCTCGGACATCTCTTCTTTTTTTTCTAGAACTTGATCTTTTTTTTTTTTTTTTTTTTTTGGACAGCACCAGAAAATTTACTTACCTTTTCTCAACCTTTTTCCCAGCATATCTGGAAGCCCCTCCTTTTTGACCTCTTTAACTACCTCTTCAACGTTGTATTCTACTCTCACGATCTCTGCTTTCGGTTCTTCAGTGCTTAAAATCGCATAGGAAGCCTTTGGATCTCCATCTCTTGGCTGTCCAACGCTTCCAGGATTCATCACAAGTGTATGTCCAATCTTCTTTGCGAAAGGCACATGTGTGTGTCCCATTATCAATACGTCCGGCCATTCGTTGTGGAAGCACCGATCCAAGAAGTGCTCATCAGCCTGCCTCGGCTCAATATACTCGTCCAGAGGGGCTACCGGCGAACCATGCGCCATGAATACCCTCTTCCCGGTAAAAGGTTCCTCCCTCCTAAGAGGCAGATGTCTTAGGAAGCTTAGATTTCCTTCGCTTAGCCGATCCTTGTTCCACTGAATAGCCTGAGCTGCTTGTGAATTCATACCTAACGGTGGATCATCTCTCACAGCGAATTCATCATGATTACCCCTTACACAAAGAGCGCCAAGACTCCTTAAAATCTCCACCACCTCGTTAGGGCGGAAATAATATCCTACAAGGTCCCCAATACAGAGATAACCATCTATCTCTCTATGTTCTATATCCTCAAGCACCGTCTCAAGTGCTTCCAGGTTCGAATGTATGTCAGAGAGGACTGCAAATCTCATAAGTTTTTAACTTGAACCAGAGCTTTACAAATGTTTTGAAATCTCTAAGGAGAGACGGCCGACTATATCGAAGACCTGTTCCCGGCTTTCAAAGATTATCCGGTAGAAGAGGCATTTCAATCTGCTGAAACCACTTTACTGAACAACAGCTCTGAACCTCTTCTCCTCCATCCTCTGATATATCTCCTTCAGAAGAGGTGCAAGGTTCTCGACATCCAGCTGATTGTAGTGCACAAGCTTTTCAAGCGCTTCCTTGTCCCCCCTCTCGTACTTCTTCCACAGCCTTATGGCGTCCTTTCCGTCCAGATCCTCCACACCTTCACGTGCTATCCCTAGTTCCTTCTCCACCGATTTCAGACCTCCTGTAAGTCCAAGACTTCTGCAGGGATACATCAGGTCTATATGTGGCTTTTCAAATTCCAGTCCAGGAAAATGCGCCTTAAGGAAAGGAATATCAAACTTAGCTCCGTTGTAGGTTGCCAGTATCTTGTGTTCTCCAAGCATCTGCTGGAGGTTATCTAGAGTTAGATCCCTGCCGTTGACAAGGGTCATGGATTCGCTACCGTTGTAGAGGCTAACAGTTGTGACCTTGTTCCTGTCCTTGTTTAAGCCGGTGGTCTCAATATCCAGATAGCCGACCTGATCTCTGAACTCTCTGTACATCCTCCAGTGGTGTTTCCTTGGCATCTTGTAGCTGAAAAAGGTCTCATTCCCTCTTTCCAGATTCCTGGAGGCCTTTTCAAGAAAGGAAGTGTAGCGCTGGTTCCTGTCGTCTCCTATACCGTTGATATCCTGCGCCTCCATGAAGTCGTCCCACCGAGTTATTCCCTGTTGCCAGAGTTTCTGTTCCCCCCTCTTTCCTATCCCGTCCATCAGTAGAAAGCTATTTCTCAACATATTCCAGTCATTTGAAAGCGGTAGTTTTATTCTTTCGGTCCGGGGGTATCAACTTTCCAGGTTTTTTGGCGCTCTGGTAACGCCCTGCAAAAGACATATTTAATAATTACCGGCCAGAATTCTCCGGGGTTTTAGCCCGGTGATGAATGGGCCGGAGTTTAAGGTTCTTTAGGCCGATCAGAAGTTTTTGAAGAGTTATAAACTTTATTTAGGTGGGAATTACATCCATACAGGGTATGAGGCAACCCTCTCCTCGTTCAGCCAGTAAGGGGTTGCCACTGGACCGGATACCCCGGGGTTTAGCCCGGGGAGGAGGTCATATGTTTGGTTTTGTATTATGGCTAGGTGGTTAAAGATGGGTGACTACAACAATACTGAAGAATCTAATCCCGAGTCGTATCTGGAATCTTTTAGAAATACTATTGGAGAATACTGGAAGTCTCTCACGGAAAACACCTCAGCTTTTGGAAGAACATACCGACCACTCCAAGAGGAAAGAGGATCAAGCAATTTATATTTTGCAGGGTTTGGTGCTGGTTTAGCAGTGGCTATATCAGTATTTACGGCATCTGAAAGAGATTATACTTCTACCCATCACTTACAGAATCTGGATAATGAGCCTGCTGTAGAGATAATGGCCTCTGAAAGAGATGATGACGAGAGATATAACTTTGCTGTAAGGACGAAAGAAGGAATTTACAAGAGCGTCGGTATTTTGGCTAAAGGGTTTGCAGTAGATGCAGATGGAGACGGAGACAAAGACCTAGTAGTTAAGTATGATAGTGATAATCTAGAACTTTACAAGCAGAAAGGAAAAGGAAGCAACACATTTAAGATCAAAGCAGAAGACATGAGCACAGAAGAAATTAAAAAAATTCTCTCAGAGAAGAAAGCCGAGAGACTGCCTTGATCAGAGGGCTTTAGACCGTTATAATTTCCAACCTCTTTTTCTTCTTTTTATAGCCCTATTAAACCAGTATATGCCCAGCTTAAAGATAGGTAATGCGCATACAAAGTACGTTGACTACCCGAATTATGGCAGAATCTACCGCTACAAGGTCAAAAAGGGTTCTGCCAACCACAGGATCTTCTTCCGCATCTCGGATGACGGCAAAGAGATCAACGTGATAACCATCCTCCACATGGATGTGGCCTACGACTACCAAGACTGAAAAGGTCAATCGGGCACCGGCCGGACAATTACTTTAAAGTTTTGCTGTCAAAAAATACTGGAGAAGGAGGTAACAGCAAACCATGCCCTATAGTCCAGAAGATGTTGAGAAAGACGTCAAGCAGAAGTGGCTTGACGAGAACACCCGGAGACAGGCACTGGAGCAGAACAAGGGCAAGGAGAAGTTCTTCTTCCTTGATGGTCCTCCCTATGCTACCGGAAGCATCCACATGGGTACCGGTATGAACAAAATCCTGAAGGACTTCTATATAAGGTTCCATCGGATGCGAGGATATCATGTACATGCACAGCCCGGATACGATGTCCACGGCCTTCCGATAGAGAACAAGGTGGAAGAGGAAGAAGGGTTCCAAACAAAGCAGGAAATCGAAGAGTTCGGGGTTGAGAACTTCGTGAAGAAGTGCAGAGAGTTCGTCGATGTCCACATAGAAAAAATGAACCACGACTTCAACGACATGGGTGTATGGATGGACTGGGAGAACCCCTACATAACCTATCATGACTACTACATAGAGGGAGCCTGGCACACCTTCAAGGAAGCCTATGAGAAAGGCTACCTATACGAGGGCGAGTATCCGGTACATATCTGCACCCGGTGCCAGACAGCTGTAGCCTACAATGAGATAGAATACACCACAGTAGAAGATCCTCAGGTATTTGTCGCATTCCCTGTAGCTGACAGTAGCCAGGAGTTGCTCGTGTGGACCACCACCCCCTGGACATTCCCCGCCAACACTGGTATAATGGTTCATCCGAACCACGATTACTCTCTTGTAGAGTTCAGGGAGAGAGAGCTCTGGATGGCCTCAGAGCTTGTGGAGAATATAATGGATATTTTCGGTGTGGACGAATATCTTGTAAAGGAGACGGTCAAGGGAGAGGAGCTTGAAGGTATAAAGTATGAAAACCCTCTCCAAGGTAAGGTTGATGCGCAGGAAGGATTCAAGGGTAAGGTAGTTCTCTCAGAGAGGTATGTGGATCTTGAAGCAGGTACAGGGCTTGTACATTCAGCCCCAGGCCATGGAAGAGAAGACTACCAGGTCGGAGAAGAAGAAAGTCTAAAGCTTATATCCCCAGTAAACCTGAACGGAGAATTTACAGAAGAAGGAGGAAAATATGCGGGAATGTATGTCAAGGATGCGGACGAGAAGATTATCCAGGATTTATGGCAGGACGGTTATCTTATGCACAAAGGAACGCTGAGCCACGAATACCCTAAATGCTGGAGATGTGACACTCCTCTTTTGCAGGTTGCGATACCTCAGTGGTTCTTCGGTGCCACACAGTTCAGGGACGAGATGATAGAGAAGAACAAGGAGGTCAACTGGGTGCCGGACTGGGCAGGTCAGAAGTTTCACGAGTGGCTGGAACAGCTCGGGGACTGGCCGGTCTCAAGACAGAGATACTGGGGAATACCGCTACCGATATGGGAATGCAAGAACAAGAGCTGCGACCATACAGAAGTTGTAGGAAGTACCGAGGAACTTCCTGAGGTTCCCGAAGACCTTCACAGGCCGTATATAGACGAGGTGGAGCTGGAATGCGATGAATGCGGAGACACTATGGAGAGAATCCCTGATGTGCTCGACGTCTGGTTCGACTCAGGAGTTGCTCCATGGGCATCCCTGAGAAACCCCGATGTTGACTTCAACTTCAAGGAGGACGGGCCTGTAGACCTGGAACTGGAGGGTTTTGACCAGTTCAGGGGATGGTGGAACTCTCAGTTCATATCCTGCATGATGACTTACGGAGAGAGACCTTTCAGCAATGTAGTGTACCACGGAAAGGTCATGCTGGAAGGAAAGGAGATGTCAAAGTCCAAAGGGATTGTAGTATCTCCAGAAGAGGCTATCGAGAAGTACGGAAGAGATATACTTAGGCTGTACATAATTAGCAAGGATCCAAGCGAGGACTGGAGCTTCAGGTGGGACGAAATGGAGGAGAAACAAGACTTTCTCAATGTCCTATGGAACGTCTACCAGTACAGGGATACATATACGACAGAGGAGAGTGCTCCTGACGACCTGAATATAGAGGACAGATGGATACTATCAAGGATAAACTCCGTTACAGAGAGGATAAACCAGGAGTCGCAGGAGTTCACGGCCTACAGGGCTGCGGAGATGCTGGAGGATTTCGTCCTGAACGACCTGTCCAGAGGTTATGTTAAGATGATAAGGGACAGGTTGAGGCCGGGATATGACGGAGAGGACAGGAAGGCGGCGGAATGGACGTTGAGGCATGTTACAGAGGAGCTTTCAAGGCTTCTAGCACCATTTACGCCGTATATAGCAGATTATCTATATCCTGGAAAAACCTCCGTACACCTGCTTGACATTCCTGAGGCGCACGATGAGAACATCGACAAGAATCTGGAGAGAGGTATGGGAATTTTCCAGAAGATAGAGGAAGCAGCTGCAAGGCTTAGGCAGAGAGAAAGCATAAAGTTGAGGCATCCTGTCAAGAAGGTAACTCTCAGCGGAGGGGAAGAGGTTGAGAAGGCTGTAGAAACCTTTCAGGAGCTTATAAAGGATCGTTTGAACGCTAAAGAGGTTGAATTCAAGGAGATAGAGCTGGATAAGGAGGTCAAGCTGGACTACTCAAAGGCAGGTCCGGAGCTCGGAGACGATGTAAAGGATGTGGAGAAGGAACTTGAGGAGAAAAATCACGGAATTTTGGCAGAGAGGATCGATAGAGGAGAATCAATAGAGCTTGCAGGTGTGGAGCTGGAGCCGGACATGTTCGAGGTAAGAACACACATGCCTGAAGGTATGGAAGGTGAAGAGTTCAGGGAGGGCGCAGTCTATATAGATACTGATAGGACTCCGGAGCTGGAGAAGGAGGCCTTTGTGGCAGAGGTCATAAGAGAAGTGCAGCAGAATAGAAAAGAGGCGGAGCTGGATGTCGAGGACAGGGTTGATCTGAGCTTCTCTGGAGATACAGAGGCGCTGGAAGAGGCTAGAAGACAGATAGAAAGCAGGATGAAGGTCGGAAAGCTGGACTTCGAGGGTAGAAAACTGGCGCATTCTGGAGAGGTGGACTTCGAGGGTAGGAAGGTAAGTTTCTCCTTCTCGGAACCGGTATAGGTGATGATATGAAAAAACTGATAAGCAACAGCGCTGCAGAGGCTATAAAGGAGAAACACAGCGAGGATGAAATTGCTAACGGCATTCTCAAGCTGGGGAAGGTTGAGGACAGGGAGGAACTTGTGGAGCTTCTTGAGCACAAGCTTCTGGAAGAGGTTAGAGAAGTATTATATGCGGATGGAGACGACCACCGAAAGAGCGAGCTACAGGACATCATAGAAGTTGCTGAGAGCCTTAAAAACGGCGGTAAAGGCTCTTTCAGCGAGGGATGGATCCTGACAGAGAGTAAAGGACACTACAAAGGAGAATAACTGGAAAAGGCTTCTTGAAAACATTAAAAAGACCTTTGATCATCAATTACAAAAAGCGGACTAAAAATGAAAGAAAAAGTCAAGAGATTAAAGAGGTTTCTCAACCGATCCGTAGTCAGTGGACAGATTATAGAGATGCCTGGAGAGGTTTCAAGCGCTGACCAGGCAGCCAAAAAGCTGGACACACAGCCCCGGAACATTGTGAAGAGTCTCGTGTTTATCGTAGAGGAAGAGCCTGTGCTAGTAATAGTTCCAGGAAACTCTCACGTCAAAGAGAGAAAACTTGCAGAAGCGCTTGAAGTTGAAGAGGGCAACATGAGGATTGCTTCTCCAGAAGAAGTTGAAGAAGAAACAGGATACAGGGTCGGGGAGGTACCCCCCATATCCCTTAACCTTCCAAAGATAGTGGACAGTGCAGTTATAGGAGAGAAAGATATCTATGGAGGCGGAGGCTCAAGACACCATCTTCTAAAAATAGATCCGAGGTACCTGGTCGAAGAGGATACTGTTGTAGAGGATATAACTTAGACGCATTACCAAACTTATCCAGAGAAGGATTCTGAGAGAAAAAAATAACGATTTTTCAGCATTTTTTGCCAAAAGCAGTCTCGCCCTTTAAAAATATTGGATTTCTATTGAATGTTATAGTTATGAACATGTACGACTGCGCTGCAGAATACCTGAAAGAAATAGACGAGGAGGATAAAGTATTGATACTCCACCATTGGGATATGGACGGATCTGCATCAGCTGCTATACTGTCAAAGATCCTAGAAGAAACAAGAGGAAGAGGCGCAGATATCGTAAAGTTACCTGAAGGTAGAAAGCATGGTTTAGGTCCGGATATAGAAGAGAATATTGAAGATAAAGATATAACCAAGCTT
>CAZWHR010000004.1:15188-29902 GCA_964633675.1 uncultured archaeon
GTCAATAGACGCCGGTAGGGCTGATGATATCCAGGAAAGCGGTGTAGATTTACTGAACATCGACCACCATGACTACGGAGATCTGCCTGAAGAGGTGCCTGTGGTTAATCCTAGGATAGAGGAGGATGAGGCTTATGTACCGGCTGCCAAGATATGTAACGATATAGCCAAGAAGTTCGGCCTAAATCTAGACTGGATAGCCGGTCTAGGAATAATTCAGGACTTCGCAGTAGAGGATAACAAGCAGATCTTTAGGAAGCTCAGGAAGCAGTACCCCCACTACTTTCCTGACACTATAAAGCAGCAATCTATGGCTAAAAACTGCAGATACGGGATATACAGCAATGTATTGAATGTGAAGCCTTACAAGGACACGGAGAAATGTGCAAAATTGGCTTTCAAAGCACTTACAGAGTCAGAAAGTCTTAAACATCTTGAAGGAAACAAAAGCTATCGAAAGGTTCATGAGTACTACCAGGAGACGGACAAGGAATTCAAGAGGATCAAGCAGAAATACGACAGCGAGAAGGAGACCTACGAGGACATCAAGCTTATCTTCTTTGAATTTGAGTCAGAATTCCATATAAACAGCTCAATCGCTACTTCTGTATCTCTGGAGAACCATGACTGGATACATGTAATCATAAAAGACGAAGGAGAAAAGGCGCAGGTTTCTGCAAGGTGTCAATCAGGTAGAGTAAATCTTGGAGAGCTATTAAGAAAATCCCTTCCCGAAAATGCAGGAGAGGGCTCAGAAGCAGGAGGGCACAGGAATGCGGCCGGAGCCTCGATGGACAAGAGAGTTCTAGATGAGTTCAAGGAGAACCTTGTAAATATCCTCAGAGAGAAGGCCTAGAAAGAACTAATTCTGGCTAGGGAAAAGATAAAAAAGGAAGAGAACCCCACAAAGTTTGTATGAAGCGGATAGATATAACCGTCCCAAAGGAAGATAAGGAAAAGGTTCAAGAAGCGATAGAAGAGTTCTCCGATGACATAGTTGTTACCCAGGCAAAAAAGGACGGCAACAAGGTTATCCAATTCCAGATAGCGATTAAGTCAAAGGACATAGACCCTCTTATAGAGGAAGTAAAACATATAAAGGATCTTGACAGCGGAGAACTAACTATAGAGGTACTAAATGAGACTGCTCACGTTGAGAAGGGAAAAAGGGTTGAAGGAGACTCATCTGTAGTCTCTGTTCAGGAAATGTATCAGAGAGCTTTTGAGTTCTCAACTTTCAACGCCCATGCCTGGTTCCTCATTGCTCTTTCAGCAGGTATTGCAGAGTTAGGTATACTTATAGAGAGCGTCATAGTTGTTGTAGGAGCTATGGTGATAGCCCCTCTTCTTGGGCCTTTTATATCGGCTTCTTTCGGACTTGTTATAGGGGACAGGAGGTTAATACAGGACAGCCTTATGCATGCAGCTCTGGGAGTTCTTCTGGCCATAGGTGCAGCCTATCTGATATCTACACCCGTAACATCAGAGGTCAACTCCCTCATGCGTCTTATATCCAACCCCACATTTGCTACCATCCCTCTATCTCTCTTTGTAGGCTCGGCAGCAGCCCTTACCTTTGCCTCAGGAAGAGACGAGAATCTTGCCGGCATAGCAGTAGCTGTGGCTCTTGTGCCTCCAGCAGCTGTAGCCGGCCTCACCCTTTCTATGGGTAACTTTGCGATGTTTGCCGATGTTATGCTCGTACTATTGACTAATCTGGCTTCATTAATACTTGCAGGATCCGCAACGTTCAAGTTCCTGGGAATATCCCCCTCAACATATACTAGAAAGAAGATATCTGAAGAAAGGCTCAGACAGGCCGTAATTATTTCTCTGGTGTCCATAATAATTATAGGAGTTATATTCGGCTACTTCTCCTATCAGAACATTCAGGCCTCCAGGATTCAAAGCAGTATAGACTCGGTAATAAAGAATGAGTTTGGAAACAATATACTGAAATATGAGACCACGTTGGAGGACTCTACCGCACATATAGAACTAGTTGTAGTGGATCCCGGGATATCTCAGCAGGAATTAACCAGGAAGATCAAAAGGAAGACGGATAGAAAGGTGCGTCTGGATCTTATAGGTGTAGAACAGACAGAGACACAGCCTTGACTATAGCTCCAGTCTGTAGAACATATGATCCTTCTCGTAGGGTTCTAGATCGGAACTCCACCGAATATCAAAGCCCTGCTTAAGCTCTGCCTCCGAATCGTCTATAATCTCTTGAAGATCTCTAGAAGAGGATATTGACCTCAGTTTTAGAGCTATAAGTGCTTCACCATCCGGCTTCAAGAACCTCTTGCAGTTCCTCTTCAGTATAGGTATCTGATCAGGCTGGGCTATATCTTGGAAGACCAGATCTACCTTTCCGACCAGGTCTGAAAAATCTTCTGGTTTTCTTGCATCAGCATATACAGGTGCCAGATTTTTCCTATCCTCTGAGAGCTTCAAGAGGTCTCTTACTACTCTTGGCGAATGTTCAACTCCGAAGATTATCCCTTCACTACATATATCCGACAGATGTGAAGGAGTGGTGCCGCTGGCAGCTCCAAGATACAGGACTGTAGAATTTCTGTCTAGAGCAAGTTCAGGTAGTCCCTTGGATATTGCAGCACCGAGCTTGGATCGATGGGGATCCCACCTCCTAAGTTCTATTTCTTCAAAATCCACTAGTTCTTCTCCATACACTCTATTCCCTGGTACAAGGTTCTCAGTGTATAGCTTTTCATTTTTCCTCCAGACGCCTTCAAATAGTTCTTCCATACTATCCTCTCTATTTTTCTATTTCCATATACTTCCCCTCAACCTCTTCTTCCAGTTCATCTCCCTTGTAACTCCCTCCAAAGTTGTCCAGCCTTGCAGCTATAGCTGTCTTGTTTGCGATAAAGCGAGCCATCTTGCCACGACTGTCCTCAGATACGTTTCTAACCTTGGGATGCATAAAGAGCAGGCCGTGTTTGGGTGCGGAGCCTTCACCTCTCATATGTCTGAAAAGAGCTTTTTCTGCTCCCAGAACTTGAATCGTGGAGGAAGGCATCTTTGCCAGTTTTTCAAGCGATCCAGCTTCAGAGATCATCCTTGCAGCAAGCAGTTCCCCAAGTACAGCTGAAATATTTGGTACTACCTCGCCTGCAAGTTTCTCTATGTACGAGCGCAGTCTACCTCTCAACTGCTGGAATCTCCCTGTCTCTTCTCCCAAGCGTTTAATCATTTCTTTGTCTTCCTCTTTCAGGCTCATACCAGTACTATCAGAATCGATATCCTCTTTTTCGGAAATTTTCTCTCTATCAAATCTGTCAGTCACCAGTTCCACGAACCTCTCGTGTTCCTCTATATCGTCCTCAAACTCCGGAAAATAAAGCGAATACCAGGCTCTGAGGCGCTCCACAAAAGAGTTCTTTGAATCATCTATCTCTGCAAGAGCGCGTACAGCCTGTATAAGCAGCTGGTCTCTGTCCTGGCCTCCTCTGAGCTTCTCCTCTGTAAATAAATTCGCCACTCTCCATTGAAGATGTCTTATTTCATCCATGCTCTTGTCTATATCTGTTTTCTCGGCAATCACCGATAAGTCTTTCTGAACCTCCTCTGCATCAGGATATTTCTCCAGTAGCTCCTCTCCCTTTGAGCTTCCGCCTAGAATCTGTGCTATGGTCTCTGGATCGTCTGGGAATAGCGCCTGGTCCACTATCTCTCCTTCTTCAAGCACAAAGACACCGAGTATATTGCGGGTGTACTGTGCCATATCAAGTTCTGGATAGACCTATGAGGTATAAAAGGCTTTCCAGTGTTGAAATAGAAATAGAGATATGAGAGAGTCAGTCTTGATTTTTACTCGTTTGAAGGGTGGAAAACGTGGCTGAAGGCGCAGTTTTCTAAACCTTTTTAACTCTTTGCACCGGAAAAAGTGTTGGAAGGTGCAAGATATGGGAAGAGTAAGACCTAACTACATAAAGAGACTTGCAAGAGACCTGGTGAAGAAACATCCTGACAGCTTTGAGAAAGACTTCGACCACAACAAGAAGATGCTCAAGGATCTGAAGGACTTCGACTCATCAAAGGTTAGGAACAGGGTTGCAGGATACATAATAAGAGTCCTAGAGAATCAGAAGTTCGAGTACTGAGAACCTGTCTTTCTAGCGCTCCCTCTCCAGCGAAACATCATCCTCAATCTCAGAACCGCCAAACTTTACAGTATTATCCTCTTCACCCTTGCCGGATTTCTCCGAACTAAATAAACTGCTTATTTTATTTGAAAAAGATCTAAAAGATCTTTTAAGTCCTTTAAATACTTTTCTAAATGTATATAGATATAAAAGGAGGGATAAGAGTGCTAAAACCATTATTACGATCAATATATAGATAGTCATACTTGAAAGATATTTTCCCTCCTTTTTTTGTTCTACAGACTCCAGTAGTTTCTTCACCTTGTTCCGAATCTCGGAAGCTTTGACATAATTTCCTGCCTCTATCGACTTTTCAGCATCCGATAGTAGTTTCCCGACCTTCTCTCTTGCAGGAAAGCTGCCCGATGATTTGAAATTCTTTCTCAGGTTTTCTATACCTTCCGATATGTTATTTTTGACATATTCACTGCTGGGCTGTACTCTGACAACCACTTCTCTGGAACGGGAGATTCTACTGTTGGAAACAGAAAGATTCTGGCTGTATTCCCCCATAGCCAGATCTTCTGGTGCTGAGAGGTTCACCCTAACAGAACGGGTCTCGTTCACCTCCAGATCAAATCTCTCGGGATATATCCCCCCTAGGAATCTGTCTATAGAAGCCTGAAGACCCTCAAGAACCGTCTTCCCTCTGTTCGATATATTGAAAGAAAAAGACGTTCTATCTCCAGCCACCACATCCACAAAGTCAGGCGGAATCAAGATTAGTTCTCGAGTATTTGAAATAGCCTCAACAGTGAAATTAGTCTCTAAAATCGATTCTCCCTCCTCTAATGTTATTTCAACCAATGCCAATCCCGAGAAAAGGCTTGAAGATTCTATATTAATGTTTAAAACCTTATATTCACTGCTTAAAATATTTATAGAGGTTCGAACGAAGCTGGCATTTAGATAAGGGTTATCTGTAACCGCAGAAAGTTCTATACGAGAGCTCTGATCCGCAGTATTGTTCAATCCTACATCCACCATCGCTGAACTCCCGGGTATAATCTCTACCTTTGAAGGTGCAGATGTAAATTCCAATGCCGGAATGTCTTTCTCGGTCGCATTCTTAGCGTTGTTATTGGTCTTATTACGGGGATTTATAGTTGATTTGAAGCTCCAGGTTCCCACCTCCAGCGTCTGGTCAAGGAGGTCTGATATAGAATACTTGTCCTGGCTATTGAGACCTATATTATAGGTTCTGTTGGGAAATATAGTCTCGTTCCATTCTATAATTGCCGTGGTATTGTCTTCCTCCAGGATTACAGTGTACCGATTTACACTGCTGCCGTTGAACTGAGGATTCAGGTTTTCAGTGACTCTTGATTCGGACAGTCCTGCTCCGTTGTCTGTTATCTCAATTTTTATTATCTGGGCGCTACTGTTCTGAACTTCTTCTCCCCTAGAGGGTGTCCTGGAGTTAAAATATGGAGAGCTGCTGTCCAGATGAGCTAGAAGATATGATTCCGTACTATGGCCTCCTTCATCGGTACATCTCATGGTAAGGTTGATTGATCTTTCAATACCTGGATCGGACTCAAAAGTCAGATTTACAGCTCCTTTGGAGGAGGTCTTCTGCACATCAAGTCCAAACTTTCCTGAGAGGCTGTAGGAGTTCACAGGTGAGCCGGATCGGGAGCTACAGCTAATCTGTACTGTTACGTTCTCTCTGAACCACCTGTCGCCGTTCCTCTCTGCAGACATGCCATAGGCAGTGTACCTCTCAAACTTGGGTGGTGTGGAATTAGTGTTGAACCATGAGGTCTGGTTGGACATCATATGTCCAGAACTGTCCTCTGCTCTGAAGGTCAGGTCGTATCTCGTGTCTTCTGAAAGAGCGCTATCCGGCTCAAACTCCACCTGTACCTTTCTCTTATTATCGAACTCCTTCAAGATGTTGAAATCCGAAGAATCTGTGTGTTTCTCAGTACCTCCCGACCTCTCGAGCCATACAACCACCGAATCTTTATCTACCTCTGTGAAGTCGGTGAGGTTGAACCCTATAGAAGGCAGGTCTTTCCCCGTCTTTGAACCCTGTTCAGGATAGATCGAGGAACTCTCAACTTCCGGAGGGTGGTTGTCAACCCTTATGCTTGCCACTTTCGTCTTATGAAGGGTGTTGTTTGCCCTGTCAGTTGCGTTCATGTTGATATGATAAATATCATCTTCCAGACCTGTAAGATCGACATCTGTGCCATCATTTTTTAATTCCCCAACAGAATAAATCGTAGAATCCTTTGACACACTATATTTGGCCTGCTTTACTCCTGAAACCTCATCGCTCCATGAGGCCTCTATGTCAAAGCCAGATGAGATTATCGTACCATTCGCAGGGCTATCTAGGGTAAGGGAATCTGGAGCAGAGTTGTCTACCGTGATTACTGTAGTGGTACTTGCCGTGTCGGATGAAAGTAATGGACTACCGCTAGCTAAACCAGATTCATTGTTCGTAGAATTGGCTTTAAGCTCAACAGCGCGATCCTCTATAGAGGTAGTATCAAAATCCGCAGTCCAATAGGTCTGATCTGGAGTGTCATTAGTAGCCTCATCTATCAAATCGTAGCCATCAGTTGTGTTGTACCAGAACCAGGTTTTGGTGACACGGGAGTTTTCATCCGCAGATACATTCATCTCTAGAGCTCCTTTGACCCATTGGCCTGCAGAAGAGCGTTTCTGAGGGTTTTCCCAGGTCATGCTGTAGGCAGAAGCAGTAGAAGCCAATAAAAGAACCACAAAGATGGGGAAAACCTTCCTCCAAAGCCCTGTTTTTTCCAGATCCATGTGAACACCGTCAAGAGATTTTCTTGTCCTCCGCACATCAAGTCCGCAGACTTCCTATCTGTTAAGATTTGAACCGCCTAGTTTAAAATAGTTTGCTGGACAATAAGTTAAGTGTAGAAAAATCGGTTCTGCAGGAGGTGTAATATATGGAATGTGAGATGTGCGGAAACAACGACAAGCTCAAAAAGACAAGGATAGAAGGAGCAGTCCTGAAAGTCTGCAGTGACTGCCAGGACACCGGGAAAGTACTTAGATCCAGCAGTTCTGGAAGGTCAGATTCAAAGAGAAAACAGAGAAAGAAAAAAGGCAAGAAGAAGCCAAGGGCTCAAAAGAAACAGCTTGACCCTGATTTTGACGAGAAGGTCAAAGAGGCAAGAGAGGACAAGGGTTGGAGCATGGAAAAACTTGCAGACCTAATGAATGAAAAGGAATCAGTTGTAAAAAGAGTGGAGTCCGGAGATTTGAAGCCGGACAAGAAGCTTGCAGGGAAGATGAAGAAGCATCTTGGAGTCAAGCTTTACAAGCGCAGGTCAGGCATAGGATACGGACATTCCGATGGAGGTTCCAGCGGTGGAAAGGCCACCATAGGGGATGTCGCAGAGGTTAAGAAGAAGGACTAGATACGGCTTTTCACACTTGCTTCAGTTGATTTTAATTTCTACTATCTTTAAAGCGGTGGAGAAGCTAAAGGCCGACATGGCAGAACACCCTGTAAGGGATAAAGAGGCGTTTAGAGGGATTTTGAGATCTGTCAAAAAGATCCACTATCCTCGCCACTTCGAAAGAGAGCGTCTTCCGTATAGAAAAAACGTGAGCAAAGAAATTAGAAAGACATTTAAAAGAACCTTCAAGTCTTCTAAGGGTGAAGAATCAGGAATACAGTCATAAGAGACACAAGCACGCAACCTACTTTGACAAATCGACGAAATACTATCCCAAGATAGTTTTATCAATACTGGATCAAAATCCATCCATAGTTACAGCATACGTTATGAACAAGAACAAATCTAGATTAGAGGTGTGAAAATGGAAGAAAAAAAGACTACGACCCAGAAAACGATATCCTTTACATTAACAACGGGAAAAAGCGAAAGAGAGTCTAGAAATAGGAGATTTAGTGATAGATATATCCTACAATAATAGTGTGGGTCTGGAAGTCTTAAATGCCTTAAAAGCTATTTCTGAGCTTAGAAGGAGCAATATAACGCCTCAAGATTGGGGAATCTACAAGAAGTCGCTTTTAAAACTTTAAAGAAGGAAGAATATACCTTTATAGTGTTGAAGATATTTTTCCACAGAAAAAAGGAGCTTGTAGAGCAGAGCATAGATGTTAACCTGCCTTCCCGAAAAGTCGCTGTATTATAACTGTTGAAAACACAGTTATAGACCATCTTAGGACAGGCTTTTAAATCTTGATCAACCAAAGATTCTGCAGATATAATGTCGGAAGAACAGAGGATACAGAAACTCAAAGGGTTCAGGGAGTTCCTGCCCGGGGAGATGACAGCCAGGCGCAAGGTCTTCGAGAAGATAAGAGATGTAGCGGAGCGCTTCGGATTCAGAGAGATAGAGACTCCAAGTCTGGAGCCCATGGATCTGTTTCTGATTAAATCCGGAGAGGAGCTTGTTGAGCAGACCTACAGTTTCAAGGACAAGGCAGATAGGGATGTAACTCTGATTCCGGAGGAGACCCCTTCACGTGCAAGGATGATGAAAGAGCACAAGGAGCTATCAAAGCCGGTCAAGTGGTTCTCCATATCGAAGTTCTGGAGATATGAAAACCCACAGAAGGGAAGACTTAGGGAATTCTACCAGTTCAATTTCGATATTATGGGAGAGGACGCAGTATGGGCTGATGCAGAGATAATAGCGTGTGCTTCGGAGATGTTAAGGGAGCTAGACATAGATCACGCGTGTGAGATCCGGCTGAACGACCGCAGGATGCTGGAAGGGATACTTGAGAGCTACGGTATCAAGGACAAGGAGGCAGTGCTGGACATAGTTGACGACAAGGAGAAGATGGATGAGGAAGAGTTCCTAGAGGAACTGATAGACAAGGGTCTGGATGAGCCCGATGCAAGGATAGTTGACGAGGTAACAGAGCTCAGCGGGGGTTTTGGAAAGGTTTTGCCACAGCTAGAGAACCTCATACCTGAGGATGAAGGAGCTAGAAAGGCTTTTTCCAGGCTCAACGAGCTTAAGGAATGCCTGGAGTCTTACGATGTGCTGGAGAACTGCAGAATTGATCTATCGATAATAAGAGGGCTGGCATACTACACAGGTCTCGTGATGGAAATATTCGACAAGAAGGGAGATCTTAGGGCTCTGTCAGGCGGTGGAAGGTACGACAGCCTTATAGACCAGTTTGGAGGTCCGGAGACACCTGCTATAGGATTTGCACCCGGAGACGCAGTTCTGGAGATAATCATGAAGCGCGAAGGTGTCTGGCCTGAGGAAGAGACCTCCACAGATGTATACATACTTAATGTCTCCGAGTCTGTAAGGAACAAGGCGCTTGAGATCGCTGGAAGACTGAGAGACCAGGGACTCTGCGTGGAGACAGATCTTTCCGGAAGGAACTTTGGAAACCAAATGGATTATGCCAACCAGATAAACGCTGAGAAGCTTGTAATAGTTGGAGAGCGTGATCTGGAGAATGATGAAGTTACCGTCAAGGATATGGAATCCGGGAACGAGGAGCAGGTCGGACTGGATGAGTTCGCATCATATTTTGACTGATGAACCAGTACAGGTTGAGAATCATGTCAACCATATACTTTGTGACATCCAACGATAACAAGGTCAAGGAAGCCCGGAAAATCATAGACAAAGATATCGAAAGAGTCGACCTCGATATAGCGGAGATACAAACGGTGGATGTCAAGGAAGCTGTAGAAAAAAAGGCAGCAGAGGCGTCCAAGAAGCTTGGAAAGCTCGTGATGGTGGAAGATACAGGCCTCTACTTCGATGCCTGGAATGGATTCCCGGGCGCCCTAGTAAAGTGGATGCTAGGCAAGATAGGAAACAGAGGTATCTGCAAGGCTCTTGACTCCTTCAACCGGTCGGCAAGGGCGAAGACAGCGGTCTGTCTCCACAACGGCGAGAGCTCACAGGTAATTACAGGAGAGGTAACCGGAGAGATAACTGAGAAGCCCTGTGGAGAGACCGACTTTGGCTGGGATCCCATATTCCGGCCAGACGGGAAAGAAGATACGTTTGCAGAGATGAAGCCGGAGGAGAAAAACAGCATATCCCACAGGAAGAGAGCTCTTTCCAAACTGAAAAAGTCTCTAGAAGACAAAGCCCGATGATCCTTTCAAAGTGTTTGAGACAGACTGCTATATCAGAGGATTAGCACAGGATAACAGCTTCCTGGCTTATCTAGCAGGATATCAAAAGAGGGGTAATGCAGCCCTGATAGAGGAACGCATTCGTAAAGACATGACCAGCATAAGATACAGAAATTCTTCACCCTTGATCACTTCTCTCGTTCTACCTTCTCGTGTAGCTCCTCCAGCTTTCTGTATTCCTCCTCTCCAGCCTTTCCCTCTGATTTAAGTCTTCTGAAATCGGCGGATAGATCCCTGTAGATGTCCTGCGCCTCCTTTATCTGATCCTTTAGAATCATCTGATGCGCCTTATCTATCCCTTCCCTGAACTCCTTTATCTCTTCGTCCAATTCATCCTCTTCTTCATCTCTATCCCCCTCACTATCTTTGTCCACTTTATCCCCACTGCTTCCGTTGTTCTCTCTATCCTCTTTATCCTCCTTGGTCTGGCCGTCTACCGTTGGATTGGCACCCTCCACCTTGTCCTGGACAGCCTTGCCAGAGGTGTCTATCTCGTTCTTGAGGTTCTCTATCTCGGAACTAAGCTTCTCGACCTCTTCGGACAGCTTGTCTAGCTCTTCCTCCATAGGTCTGGATGGGTGATTCTGGTTTATCAAGATTTGGAGAGAGAAGAGGAGGAAAGAAACTTCTGACATTTTCCTTCCTTAAAGGAAATATAGGGGGGAGGGACAGCAAAAGACCATTTAAAGGTTGGACATATAGTTGGAAAGGTGGATATCAGAGATGGCGGATGAAAAGTCGGAAGATGTAGGAAAAGGGATGAAGAAGATCGTGCCAGACACATCTATAACTATAGATGGGAAGCTTACAGACCTTATAGAGAGCGGAGAGATCAGACATGCACATATTCTAGTTCCAGAAGCAGTTGTTGACGAGCTGGAGAACCAGGCTAACCGAGGAAGAGAGATCGGGGACACAGGACTGGAGGAGCTGAAAGAGCTGCAGGAGAAGGCTGACAAGTATGATATAAAGATAAGGTTTGTGGGTGAGAGACCCACACAGGAGGATATAGACCTTGCCAAGAGTGGAAGGATAGATGCAATCATAAGAGATATAGCGGAGGCGGAAGGCGCAGCCCTTTATACTGCAGATTACGTCCAGTACCAGGTCGCACAGTCAAAAGGAATCCCATGCAGGTTTTTCGAGCATGAGGACGAGGTCAAGTTCAGGCTACGCAACTACTTCGATGAAGGCACGATGTCCGTACATCTGAAGCAGGATATGGTTCCAAAGGCGAAGAAGGGGGATCCTGGAGATCTGGAATATGTGGATATCGGAGATACACCTATAGGAAAAGATGAGATAGATGATATCGCAAATGAATGCTTTGAGAAGGCTAAGATGTCTGAAGAGGGGCTTGTGGAGCTCTCGATGGATGGTGCCACCGTTTTACAGATAGGAAATCTTAGGATAGCAATAACAAGACCTCCATTCTCGAAAAAGATAGAGATAACCGCTGTAAGACCTGTAGCAAGGCTGTCCCTGGACGACTATGACATGTCGGAGAAATTGAAGGAGAGACTGACAGAGGAGGCCGAAGGAATACTCGTGGCAGGTTCTCCAGGGCACGGTAAGTCGACCTTTGTACAGGCGCTAGGAGAGTTCTACAGCGACAGGGGAAAGGTCGTTAAGACCATGGAGCATCCGAGGGATCTGCAGACAGGACCTGAGATAACTCAGTATTCAGCGCTGGAGGAAGACATGGCCAATACCGGGGACGTGCTTCTGCTGGTCAGGCCCGACTATACTGTGTTTGACGAGGTAAGGAAGACAGACGACTTCGAGGTATTTGCAGATATGAGGCTTGCAGGAGTTGGTATGATCGGAGTTGTACATGCCTCGGAAGCAGTCGACGCTGTTCAAAGGCTTATCGGAAGGGTGGAGGCCGGAGTCATTCCTCAGGTGGTCGATACAGTGGTATTTATAGAGAACGCAGAGATAGCAAAAGTATACAAGCTCAGCCTTACGGTGAAAGTTCCGAAAGGTATGACCGAGGCAGATCTTGCAAGGCCGGTAATTCAGATCATGGACTTTGACTCCGGAGAGCCAGAGTACGAGATATACACATATGGAGAGGAGACCGTGGTTATTCCTGTTGAAGAGGCTGGAGACAGTGGAGGGAGCAAGATGCGGCAGCTTGCGGAGGAGCAGCTCAGGCATATAATGAAGCAGTACGTCAAGGATCCGGAAATCAAGTTCGAGTCCGACAACCAGGTAACACTGTATGTTGAGGATGAAGATATTCCAAGAATAATAGGGAAACAGGGACAGAACATCGACAGGATAGAAAAAGAGGTGGGGTTGGATATAAACGTGGAGCCCCGGAACAAGACCTTAAAGGACTCTGTGGATTTTAATATAGAGGAGATAGGTAACTCCGTAGCTATAGAGGTGGGATCGGAATACTCGGGTTCTGAAGCAGATATCTACGATGGAGAAAAACACCTACTGACCGCCACTATAGGGAAAGAAGGACAGATAAGAGTTACCAAGAGCTCAGATATTGCGGACAAAATACTGGGAGCATACATGGCAGAACGTCTATCCGTACACGTTTAACTCAAATAAAAAATGCCAGCCGAATCAAGATTCTATACTGCTGGCCAGTTCACTTTCTCCAACCTCCTTTAAAGCCTTCTTGAGCTCTATCCTATAGAGGACTGGTAGTTCGTTTATCTCTCCTATATCTAAGTTCCTAGCTATCTCCGAGAGATTCTTGATTATCTCTGCGCGCTTGACCTCATGTTCAGAGAGTTCCTCGATACACTCCTTCAAATCTTCGGCTGACATTGGAAGGAAATTTGCAGCGATGGTAAAAAAGAGTTTCCCCCTCTGCAGAAACAGATACATTTTTTAGGATTCTTCCACAATTTTTCCATATGCAAAAAGTCGAAGAGGTTGTCAACAGCATAAAGGAGCTTGAGAGCAAAAGACAGAAAGTTGGAGAGAGGCTGAAGGAAGCGCGCGAGCAGGCGATAGATTCGGAGGCAGTAATGGAGCAAGACTTCATAAAAAATGTGAATGTATCGGAACTTGATAACATCTCTATAGCTGGTGTGGATGGAGGCCTCGTCAAGAAAGAGTTCCACGGGGTGGATGTGGTTCTTACAAGAGCTGTTTCAGCGCTCTTCCACTATTCAAACGGAGGGCTGGATTCTACAGAGTATCTACCGAAGAAGAATCCTCGACCAGAAGTCACCCACCTTGAAAGCCCTCTCGACAGGCATGAATTCAATCTATCTACATCGATTCTACGGCTCCAGAAAGAGGTTCGGACTGTGCTGGAAACTATCAGAAAGGAGCCAGATATGGTATTGATGGATGGATCTATAGTCCTGCAGTATACCGATAGGCCAACCAAGGGTTCGAAAGCAAGGGAGAGATACGACCAGTTGATGGATATGTATCAGCAGGTATTTGAGGAGGCTCTGAAGAGAAATGTCCTTCTGGCAGGGGTTATAGAAGACAGCAGAGGTACCTCACTTTCGGAGATCCTTGTGGACCAGGGATTTGTATCCAAAGAGGAATCAGAAGTCCTCAAGAAGAGTCAGGACACCAGTGTTCTTCACTATATACTTGAGAAGAATGAGAGAACCTGCGCCATGAAATACACCGTGGAATACGAGAACCATACAGCATTGAAGGATATCGGAGAGGAAGCAAAGGAGGTCTACAACTTCTATCTCGGAACATCGGAGAAGGGAAGCCCTGTAAGAATAGACTTTCTGAACAACGGGGATGTATCCAAAACTGCGGAAAGAATTGCTTCTATGGTGGTTCCTCTCTGCAGCTACAGCTCGACCTACGGTATTCCCTCGGTTATAGTCGAGGCGGATCAGCGCGCAAAGCTTTCAGAAGACGACATCGAACAGTTCGCCTCGAGGTTAAGGTCTGTGGTCGGGCCTCTTGCAGGAGTTCAGGATCTAAGAAGGAACAATAGGCCTTTCTAGTTCTAGAAGAACATGCTGAGGCTGAAGCCAAGCGCCACGAATCCATGCACCACCAGTATAAATAGTGTAAGCCATGAAGAAGCGATACCCACGAGCGCATATATCTTAGGCATCACAACTGCTAGAGAGATTCCAAAATAAATTATCACACCTACAAAAGGTACAAACCCTAATAAAGAAAGTATCCCAAGCGCATAGAAAACTAAAAAACCTCCAGCCATACCTCCAAGGCTTCCATAGGTAAATAGGTCTAGGAAAGCTGATAGAAGCGCTGCGCAGTTAAATGAGATAAAATTCCACATAACTCTAAACCCCGTACCTTTACCATCACTCTGATACAAAAAGAGTTAAATAATTATATTCTAGATGTAGCAGGGTGAAAAGGGATGGTGTTTTTAAACCTCGGATGGTTTAAAGATGGGAGTAGAACAGGGAGTCATAAATTATGGGAGATATACAGATAA
>CAZWHR010000005.1:0-26029 GCA_964633675.1 uncultured archaeon
CATTCCTAATAGACACCGAAAAACTCTCAATAATCGACATACACATCACAACAACCCGAAAACATGATACAAAGATCGCTCCACAACTAATAGAACGAAACACCAGCATTAAATGTTTACTCGGAGACAAAGGCTACGACGACACAAAACTACGGAAACAATGCCAAAAACACGGTATAAAACCCGTAATACCCTGGAGAAACATGACAGGACTAGAAAAACCTGCAAACCAACAACTCAAAGACCAGGAAGACTACGGACAAAGAGCACTAATCGAAACAGTCAACAGCATGATCAAAAGAAACTACAACGACACAATAGCGTCCAAAACCTGGTACAGACAATTCAGAGAAATCATAGTACTCTGCATAGTCCACAACCTGGAAAGAATAGTGGAAAACAACTCTAAAAACCGCACAAAAATATACATCCTACACCTCAAAATCCTCCTGATTAGAAAGGATTTCTACAGAGCCGCACCTGTAGAAAAGCTGTGGTTCAAATACCTCCCAAACATCCGCCATTCATCGGTTCCTCTGGAATTGGAATCAAAATCAGCTGCTGGTATCCGGGCGGTGAAAAGCAATAGAAGCCCTGACACTATCAAGAACATGCTAAAATAATCCCGAACCCGGCTACTATTCAAACCCATGTATTTAGCATATTGTGCTATAATACTTTATTAATAAATACTTGACAACTAAAAAAAACTCAAAGAATTTGTCTCCTCCAAACACCCTTAAATTTCCAAAGTATCCAGAAAAAGATTAAATAGCTAGGGTTAAAATTTAGTGGCGTATGGAACCTGAGGAACTTATGGGGCTGATGGAGGAGAGATCAACTATAAAGAAGTACACCTCCGAGGGCGTGGACAAGGAGGACCTGGGAAAGATTCTTGAAGCAGCCAGATGGGCTCCAAGCGCAGGAAACATGCAGAGCTGGGAGTTCATAGTTGTGGAGGACAAGGATCTGAGAGATCAGCTTGCGCAGTATTCATACAACCAGCAGCATCTCAGAGATGCACCTGTCTGTATTGTTGTTCTGGGGAACAAGAAGATTGCAAGGGACAAGTACGAGGATCGTGGAGATCTATACATGGTGCAGGAGAACGCTGCAGCCATGCAGAACATGATACTCATGGCGGAGATGCTTGGTCTTGGAACCGCATGGGTAGGCGCCTTTAGAGAGGAAGAAGTAAAAGATCTTCTCGAGATACCCCGACACCTAAGGCCTCTATCGATTATTACCGTTGGTCATCCAAGAGAGCGCCCAAGAAGCTCCAACAAACATAGAATAACGGATGTTACCTACATGGATAAGTATGGAGACAGAACTCATCCACTGTACGACAGGATTGTATGGGATGGACTGGCAGAATACGGTAGGAAGGCAAAGAATGCAATCAAAGAGAAGTTAAAGGATAGAGGTTAAGTTTCAAGACTTCTTAGATCTTTGAAAATAGGATCATATCACTCACAGGCCGCCTTTATGTCCTCCCTGGTTACCTCATCCCTTCCGTCCTTCCTGGAAATATCCACAGAGTCTCTAACTATCTCCTCTGCAAGGGATTCAACCGAGTCCTTGAGAACATTCACTGCGCCCTGGGAGACTCTCTCTGCACCGGCCTTTCTCATTATCCTCTCGACAGGCGCTCTTGGAAATTCCATTCTAAATCACTGTATAAAAGGTTGGGAGTCAATTTTAAATAAAGGAGGGTTAAGATGTCCGGAGACGAGATATATGTCATAGACTCGAATGTCGTTATACATGCTGCAGGTATGGAGCTACCCTTTGACAACATGGTGACGGTTCCTGAGGTGACTGCAGAGATGGAGAGCTTCAGGGCGCAGAGAAGGTTCGAGGCAGAAGATATAGATATAAGAGAACCCAGCGATGAGGCAATAGAAAATGTTGAAGAACAGGTTGATAAAGGAGAAGAATCTGTTTCTCAGGCGGACATAAAGCTTGTGGCTTTGGCGCTTGATATGGAGGCCTCTCTAGTTACCGACGACTACTGGATGCAGAACCTTGCTCAGAAGCTAGGGATAAATTGCAGAACCTTTCTCAAGGAGGGTATTCAAGAGACAAAGAGCTGGAAGACTGTGTGTACCAACTGCGGAAGGAGGACAGAGAAGAAGAGATGTCCTGTATGTGGTGGTAGCACAAAGAAGAAGTCCAAGAATTAGTCGTCCTCCTCACGTCTATAGACATGATCAAAAAGGTCTCTTGCCAGAACCAATACAGAAGGTCCGATAAACAGGCCTTTCAGACCCATTACCAAGGGACCTGCTACAAAGCCCAAAAAGAGAATAAACAGATTCTCATCCGCTCTCAGTTCACTTACGTAGGGCCTTACCAGATAGTGTGGAAGTGTGCTTATAACCAGTATGCCGTACAGGATAACTGCCATTCCGGTCCAGAAACCTTCTACCGCCATCAGTATAAAGCCCAGAGGTAGATACATAAGGTAGGCCCCAAGAATCGGGAGAAATACAAAGATCGCAGTAAGTATACCCCACCCCCACCAGAAGCCTACATTTAGAATGTAGAAACCGATACCGGCAATTATAAACGTTACTATAGCTGTTACAGCTCTTGTCAGGAACACAGCTTCAAAGAAGTCTCTTATAGACCTTATAGAGACCATTAATATTTCTCCTGAACGAGCTTCAAGCTTGTCCGCCATATGGAATAAAGTGTTGCTGGCTTTTTCACCTTCTGCAAAGAAATATATCGCCGAAGTCAGGAATATAAAGGCGTTTATAGCCAGACTGGGGAGATCCTTGATACTTGAAAAGGCAAAATCCTTCAAACCTTGGCCTATATCCGTTACAATCGCATCAGCTACTGCAGAGAAGGACTCCGGTAGTTCGAAGACCTCTATCAGGAACCGGGCGCTCCCAGATATAGCCTCCAGAAAAGCATTGTAATCCTGCTCAAGCACGGATAGACTGGCAGTAGAACCCAAAACTATTAGAACAGCTGCAAGTATCAATATAGCTACAAGGACTGATGAAGCAACTATATGACTTTCAAAAGCCTTTTTCAGGCGCTTTTCCAGATATCTGAAGACATATGCAGTAAATATACCCAGTAAAAGCGCTCCAAGAACCGGCCATAGCATCCAGAAGGTGCCTACCAACAGCACAAGAAATATCAACCCGGAGAGCTTACTCTCAAACATACATATAAAAGCGGTTCCGTTCTATATAAAATCTTTTCCCACCCAAACACTCCAACGGAGAAACCTGAGAAACATGGCCAAACCCCCTTTAAATCTTGATGGAAAAAAAACTTTTTATGTCGGTAGGTCATAGGCTAGAATCACCTGCCTCAGAGCTGTGGAATGTAAACTTTTAGTGGAAAGACACCTTTGAAGGGCTCGTAGTTCAGCCTGGCAGAACGCCTGCTTCGCACGCCTGCCGTGGCAGGCGGCAGCGCCACCACCCTCTACAGAGGGCTTAACCGCCTGTCGGCGGAATACCGTAAATCAGGTAGGTCGAAATAGCAGGAGGCCCGGGGTTCAAATCCCCGCGAGTCCACTCATACCGTTCATTCCCTTACTCCAGAGGATTTAATTACTGCGCTTCTCATCCAAGAGAAACCCAGAGGTTCAAATCCCCGCGAGTCCACTCTTGTAATAAAGAAATATAGAGTTCTTTAAAGAGCGGACAAAAGCAAAACTGACAATCGAACACAGCCGCTTCAACCCAAAGATATTTAAATCGTTACGTTCTACTAATAACAACAGTACTATGTCTGATGAAAAAGAAAGTAATAAAGGAGGCAAAAGCTTCCTTGAGAGAGGAGTTGAAATCGGAATAGCATTCTCTCTAGGTGTGCTATCCGGGTACTTGGGAGGTGCCGATTTTACACCAGGTATGATAGGAGGGTTTTACGAAAATCCCCGCAAGGACACACATATAGAAGAAACAGTTAACTCCGATAAAACTTACAGATCCACTAACAGCTCCACAAACAGGGTTCAGGAAAAGATTGATGAAATAAAGAGGAAAAATGCCAGAGCACAAAATCAGGAGGCGAAACAGAATGTCGAGAGTCTAGAAGAGGCGGCAAAGGTTCTAGACGGATCAAATCAGGAACAGGTTAACAATACTAAGAAGAAGGTTCAGACCTCTAACAACAGGAAAAAAACAGATAATAAAGAAGAAAATTCTAAAGACATGTACGAGTCAGATAGCCCTGTGGAAAAGGCACTGTACAACACCTTTTCAGATATAATCCCTTCAGAATCTCCAAAACTCTACAACAGTGAGGGAGACGCAGAAGAGGTGATGAAAGGACTTAAATGGGCTAAAAAGGCCGGTGTAGATGTAAAAGGATTCGCAGGCCAGCTTCTGGCAGAAAGAGGCCACCAGGACATAAGGGCGCTATTTAACGTCAATAAAAAAGAATGGAATAAAATAAAAGGAGAAATAAGTAGAGATGAACTCTCAGAAATAATCGATTTCTCGAATTACAGCGAAGAGGAAATAAATATTCTTACCAAAAAGAACAGCTTCAAAGATATAGGAAGGTGGGAGAGTTACAGAGGCATAGGAGAGATAGAGTATAGAGCGGCTCTAGATGGCTACAATCAGCTCAAAAGAATCTTTAGTGCGGAAGATAGAGAAAAACTAGAAAAAATCACAACCGGGTCTTGGACTTGGACTAGAGAAAAGCTCAAAACGGATAAGAATATAAACAAGGAAATAAGTTACAATCAGGAGCTAAACACTCTCCTTGGAGCCGCATACATCAATCGACTAGAAAACAGATACTTGGAAATAGATGAAGACGTAGATCCCAGGAAGATTGCCAAAGAACCTCTTCTATGGGATATTAACGACAGCGGAGAACTGGTCTATGACATCAACGAAAATCAGGTCATGCGGAAGATGAAGAAAGGAGAAAGAGGATGGCCAATAGATACAGCAGACATCCTCAACCGACTGGAATACAAAGTACCAGATGCAGACAAGCCCAACGCAAAAGACCAGAGAAAACATCTTATAGAAAAATTTAGAGAGTCCATGGAATCACACGCTACAGAAATAGATATCGATGAAGAATACATAAAGGATAACGGCCTGCCCTATTCAATAAAGGCAACAGCCTACTGTAAAGGATTTGGTAAGGTGAAAAAGAACCAAGGAGAGACAAGTAAGAATCTAGAGTATGTATGGGATACTTTACATGAGATAGAGACCGAGATAGAACCACGGATAGAAGAAATAAAGAAGAACTCAGATAAATATAGTGTCAAGAGATAGGCATAGACGGGTAAACCTTCTTATACCTCCTGAACATAATTTGCCTTCTACAGATGACAGAGCTTAAAAGTATCGGAGTTATGTCACTTGCCAAGCTTCAGGGCGCAATCAACTTCGTATTTGGGCTTATCGGAGGTATAGGTGCTCTAATAGCTCGATCAGGTTTCTGGACATTTATTTGGATGCCTATAGCAGGAGCTATCGGAGGATTTATAGCAGGAGCAGTGACAGCATTCTTTTACAACATCTTTGCCTCACAGGTAGGAGGGATACAGCTAAGACTGGGCAAGAGATAGATCAAAAAAGTAAAAGAACTAGCAAATTTTGGCTGTACTTAGCTGTAGAACCGGAGAGCAATAATTATAAGAAAATTTTAGATATCTAAATTCCAAAGCCTTGGAAAAACCTGTAGATAATCTTTGAAGATAAGGAATACCTAGAATAGACGAACTGAAGAAGAACGAAGATCATGGGGGGGGCTTGTCCGCTAAGATAATGCTATAGTAGAGAATATACAGCTGAATTAGAAGAAGACAAAGTTGTTTTCTCCTGTGTAGTCACTGTAAATCTCAAGAGCACTAATATGGATTTTATCCTCCCGGTACATATAATATAGTACACCTATTCCGGTAGCCAACAACATCAAAATAAGCCAGACGAAAATAGGCAAACCGAGTAACTCACGCTGTAGGAACGGCTTATACTCCTTCTTTGAAACTTCGAAAGTATCAGAGGCTTTTACCGTCCTGTTATTGTATTCTGCTATAACCTCCAACTGGTACTCGCCAGCGTTCAATTCTTTGTTAATGCCTCGGGAAAGTGATGTGGAAGTTTCAACAGCAGATAACTCCCTGTTTTCGTAGATTACATTCCCTTCTGAATCCTTCAAACTCAATGTTAAAGTGATATTTATCGAACCCTCCCCGCCCCCGTTATTTATTTTTACCTTAAATCCAATTTCTTCACCACTTACTAGATTCTTCCTATCAATAGACAGATTTACATCGATAAGTTGCTTTACTTTCTTTTTGACAATAGTTCGAATAGGTAGATTCCTCGAGACTCCGTCAGATTCTACAATAAGCTCTCCCTCATATATTCCTGGCTCCGCGTCAGCATCCGCATTAAATCTTAATTTTACAGTCTTTGAAGAACCTGAATTTAGGCTGTAAGTGGCATTCTCAACGTCAACCAGGTCGCTTACACCTTCAACTCTCAGAGAGAACTCTCCTGCCTTTGTCCCGTTGTTTTCAAATGTAACTGTTGGATTGGTGGTTTCATTCGAAGCTAGTTTCAAAGACAGGTTGTTTGTCAAAATATCGATACCTATTTTAGGTTCATCCGCTAGTCCGCCCTGGCCTCCTCCCGCTCCCCCACCACCTGTACTGCCCCCACCACTTCCTCCACCACCTCCGCCACCACCGCCATTACCTCCTCCGTTACTGTTTTCTTCATCGCTGGGAAGGAGATAACTTAGAAAAGAAGCAAAGTCAAAACTGCTGGTGAACGTACGGGAAACTATAATAGTACGTGTAAGCTCTGATGCAAATCCTACTGTCTGAGATATAGCTCTTAGAACAGAGGTTGTTCGGAAAGGTGTTGAAGACACACCTATAGAATCCTCTATGGAACGGGGAATTTTGCGTGTGGCTGTTTCAGTGGTGGAAATACCGTAGGTATCAGGAATAGACCTGCTACCAGAGAAACCTCTTATCAGATATCTTGATATCTTAAAGTCATCAATTACTGTACGAGATACTATAGAGTTTCCCAAAATATTTGTATTCATATATGTCGATGTTTCAAACGTTCTACCGGGTAAAAAGCTTCTTATACTTTCTGTAGAAGATCTCAGGGTTTCAGCTATCAGTCGGGTAATTGTCGAATCCGTTATGATCTGAGAGCCAAAGCTGGCTGTAGTTTGGATTAGTCGTATTGATGCACGGATTCCAGAAGCTTCTATGGTTGTGCTTAGGGTATCCGATATAAGGCGTCCTACTATCGAGGATCTTGATTCGGTGGAAGATAGCCCTATAGAGAAAGATATATCTCTAGTTCCAGTTAATCTTCTTGTAATCTTTGAACCAAATCCTGTATTGTCCTCTATGATGCGAGAGAATAATAGTGCGGATTTTACAGAGTCTGCAGCAGAAAGCCTAATGTTGAATAATCTGGATATAGTCTGTTCTCTAGATGTAATGGAGGTATAGCCGATTAAATCAGAGAATATCCTCCCCACAATATTTTGACGGGCAAGGGAAGAACTGTAGTCTATAGCTATAGAGATTGCTCTTTTAGGGGATAGAACTCTTGAAGTAGTAGTCGACATACCTACTGAAAGGGTGGAAACTTCAGACAGTAATTTACTGCCCTGTCTATTAAAAACAACTCCGTATGTATCAGAAAGCAGCCTTTCTCCGGTAAATTCTCGTGGAAGATTCGAGGTTAGCCCCCACCCCTCTAAAAACAGCCTTGCTACTGAATAACCTCGTAGGGAGTCCTCACTTAACCCTGCAGCAGTTTTTATCAGTCGAACTCCGGTAAGAACTCTAGCGTTCGGAGCGTTGTAGGAGAATGTGTCTGTTATGAGTTTTGAGACTACTAAGGATTTTGTCCGGGAGGTAAATACTTTAAAGCTTGAAAGAAATTTTCTGGAACCAGACCATTCCGTATTCATTTCAGAGTCAGAATCTATAGTTGTCTCAACAGTTTCGTTTAGAACCTGAGCGGACTTTCCTGATCCATCCCATGCAAATATAACGTTTATGTAAGGAGGAAGATGGTTAGAGTGTTTAAATGACACGTCTATTTCGTGCGTGTGATCAGCATCAGAAGGGTCCGCGTTAAAGCTAGTAGCGGCTTGTACTGTTCCTTTATCGTCAGCTTTTCGTGTTGTTGTGTTTATATGTTCATGAGAATGATTCCGGCTTCCACCTGTAGCTCCGTAGTTGCTGTCTCCTCTGATGAAACGTTCATGGAATTCTCCTCCGTCTCCAGATTTTACCACCCAGTCGCCTGAGGGGGTTGCGTTGAACATTGCTATTATGCCTTGAGGTCTTTCTACCTGTGAAGTTGCTCTTGCTAGAGTTATATTAATGTAGGGCGGTGCGTTTCTTGCGTAGGATGTGTCCTCGGTGACATTGTGGTTATGAGTACCGGTAGCGAACTCGTTACCGCTAGAAGCAAAAAGACCGGTAGTATCACTAGGACGACCTAACTCCAATAATGTGGAAGGGTGTGAATGGTTGTTATCTCCTCCAGATCCACCGATTTTTGAGGTTTCTGACCCCCTCACAAAGAAATTATCTTGGGGTGAATACCGCTGCCAGTTTGCAGGAATAGTATCGTTGAATATGGCGATACCGTTTTTAGGGATGTCTGAAGGTATTCCGCTATCATGAACTATTATGCTCAGATTCCTGTATACTGGAAGGTTTGAGGCACTGCTGGAGTTGCTTTCTAGATTATGGTCGTGACCGCTTTGAGAAGCATTTAGATCCGTTCCAAGTTCTCTAACGCTACCAATATTGGTGCTTATGGAGTCAAGAATGAGGTTGTGGGTGTGGTTTTTGCTTCCACCGGTTATTCCGTAGGTGTCGTTTCCTATCATGAACTTTTTGTGTAGATCGTCTCCTTTAGAGCATGAGATACAGCTCCAGCCTGAAGGTATGGAGCTGCCGTTGTATAGAAGCATCATGTAAGGGTTGTTAGCCTGGTTATGTGCGTATTCGGTTTCGTTTCCGAAGCTAAATTTCAAATGGTGTTTTCCGCTTGTTAGGGCTGTGCTTTTTTCTATACTCGTACTGTCGCAGGAATAGTCAGAAACTACTACAGCACCGTTTTCAAAGCTATATTCAACCTTTCTATTCCCACACATTAGATTTAAGAATTCTATGTCTCTTTCATCACCGGTCCAGGATGTTCCGTTTACCGGTATTATTTTAAGGTCTGATTTACCAGTAGTATTGAACCGAACACTCCATGTACCATCCACTGGAGGTCTGGACTTTTTATCTACTATATTGATTTTTGTGAAAGGCTTTCCATATTTTGAAGATTGTCGTCCTATTTTTTTTTTTAGCATCCATAATTAGAATAGAGAAGAATACTATAAGGAGTAGACTGGATAGGATAAGTATTGATCTTTTTGATACCATGTTCTGTAGTATAATTGTTTTGGGCATTTTTGTATCTTTTGTATCTTTTTTTACAATCAAACAGCTAGAGAAATCTCCCTATCGGTCATAAAATTGGGGGAAATTCTGGAGAAGACGTTTGAAATGCCAGGATTCTGGTGCTCCTCTTCTAAAAAGCCTATACTACTTCTTGTAAATATATTTTCCACCTTAAGTTTGAGAATCAGGAGGAATTAATGCCTAAAAATCATGAATATAAGTCCTGTACGGTAGATGAGGATAAAGAAGTTCTGGTGGCAGAATAATTTTTGATTATAGCTACCTGCTAAACCCTTTTTGGTATCATTTTTTATACCTCTAAAATAAACACTTAATATGACTGTTAAGGATAGAACTTCTTTAAAAACCTGTAATAGAGTCGTGCTAGTATTAGCAATCGTGGTCTTTACCAGCGCTTTTGTCTCCGCCAGTAACTGGAGTATGTTCAAACATGACAAAGCTCTGTCAAGTTTCACCTCAGACTCTGCTCCTTCTAATATATCTCAAGCCAGAGATACTACTTATCTTGATAGCAATGCATTGGTTTCTCCCGCAGTATCTGGAGGTTATGCGTATACAGGAAGCTGTTGTACAAACGCAGTATTGATTCAGTTGAACGCCAGCAACGTATCCCAAGTTGTGGAGGAGAACTCTAATATTGGGTTGGATGCAACTCCTGCTGTTGCTAATGGCTACCTCTATGTGCCTGTTAGAGATCCAAGTGACTTTCAGGTTTCTCAGGTAAATGCTTCCAACGTATCACAGGAAGTGGCAAAATTCAATGCCAGTGGAGCTGATTTTGCGAGTACTCACACTCTGGTTCATAATGGTTACGTTTATTTTGGAGATAATAATGATGTGCTATACCAGCTTAATGCCTCCAATGTCAGCAATCTAGTTTCCTCTATTGATTTTGGTTCCGGTGTTAGAGGTCTAAGTGGTCCTGTTGCAGGCAACGGATATATATACACAACTCATGACGGGACAGCTTATCAGCTGGATGAAAATAATATCAGTAATGTTATTAATAGCGGAAATCTAGGATCAGGAGCCACATCGAGTAAACCTTCAGCAGTTAATGATAATTATCTGTATGTTCCCGGCAGTACCTCTGACACAGTTTACCAGCTTGATGCGGATAATGTCAGTAAAACAGTAAGTTCATTCTCCACTCCTGATACTGTTGATTCCTCTCCTGCTATAGGGAATGGATATGTTTATGTAGGAGATGACGGCAACAATTTTTACCAGCTTGATGCTTCGGATATTTCGAATCTTGTGAACAGTTTTTCTGCTAGTGGTGCAATTGAAGGCGCATCTGCAGTTAATAATGAATTTGTTTTTGTATCTCCTAATTCTGATGATCTGTATCAGCTAGATGCTGGCAATATTAGCAAGGTTATCACCTCTTCTACTCTTGGAGGTGATGGATCATCTCCTGCAATAGCAGGTGGTGCAGTGTATGATACAGGTTCTAGTGCTGACGATTTACATCAGCATGGTAACTATTCTGTTTCCGGCAACTTGAATCTGTACTTGGCTCCTCTGTCGGGTCTGGCTTCTAGTCTTGATGCTAATGGTAGTGTTGATGGTGTTTTGTCTAACGACACTGAATATGAGCGACAGGATATCAAGTTTATTAATTCAAGTAGCAATAGAAGTTTTGCAAGTTTTGAAGGTCGCTTCGATTTAGGTGATGTTGATTTGCGTGAGCTAACTATCGAGGCTGATAGTGAGAGTGTGGCAGTTAATACTTCGGGTGCTGATAATATTGGAAATAATCATACGCTTTATCTGCCTAACAACAACGGTGGTGCGGGTGTGATTGTTTGTCCTGATGCTGAGGTTTTAAGTGATGTGGGATACAGCTGTAACAACTTGACAGAGTTTACAGGTCCGTTTCCAGAGGTTATTGATGGAATAAATGTTTCGATTGATAATAGTGCTGGCGAGTATGTGATTAACAATGTCAATGGTAGCGGTGCTGAGCTAAGTGATAATACACCGCCTGAAGTTGATTTCGTTGATCCTACTCCCAAATCGGGTGACATTCTGGATAGTAAAAGTCTTGAGATTAATGTTACTGCTGTGGATAATGATTCTGGCTTAAGCAACATAACCGTATCTGTGTTTAATGGTACGGGCCTGGTTAATAGTAGTAATTCTAGCTCTAGCCCATTCTTTATCGATTTTTCTCTGTTCGAAGGGGATTTTGTGTTTAATGCTACTGCTTTTGACGAAGCTGACAATAGAAATGTAACGAGTAGTAGGAGCGTTACTCTGGATACCGTGGCTCCTGATTTGTCTTTGAGTTTGTCTAGCAGCAGAGTTTTTGTTGGTGGTTCTTTGGATATTAGCTGTAGTGCTAGTGACAGCGGTAGTGGTGTTTCTTCTACCATTTTGGAGGTTATCAGCCCCAGTGACAAGGTTTACAGTGACATTAATTGTGAGGATAGTTTCAGTAGTGGTAATGTCTTGGGCGACTGGACTGTTCGTTTTAGTGGTGAGGATGTTGCTGGTAATTCCGATGTTGTTGAAAGTGTTTTTGAGGTTGTATCTGGCAGTGGTGGAGGAAATGATGAAGAAGGTTATCGTTCCAGGGAGAGTCATGTTTGGTTTGATGTTGAAGAAGGAGAGGAATTAAGATATAAAACTTCTGAGAAGATGGAGGAAAAAACTGGTGTTAGTTCTTTGAGTTTCAGCTGTAGAAAGGCTGTTGAAACTATTAAGATCAGTCTGGTCGAGACCGAAAAAAAGGATTTGCCCGAGGACTTGATCGAACGGTTGGAGAGGAAGATAACCGATGATGAAAAAATTTATAGATATTTAGAGTTCCAACACGATGGTTTGGAAGAATGTAGCCCCCCAGAAGTTGATTTGGTCTTGTTGATCTTAAAGAGTTGGTTGAAAAATGAGGGTTTGGAATTAGGTGATGTCGGTGTTTATAGGTTTAGCGGTGACGTATGGAACGGGTTTGATGCTGATTCTATAGGTGAGAGGAGAAAAGGTTTTGATTTTGAGTCGGTTTTGCCTAGTTTGTCCTATCTGGCCATCGCTGTTAAGAAACCGGTAAGTGTTGATGATCCGGAAATTAAAGAAGATGAAAAAGGCAGAGATGTTGAAGATAAAAAAGGAGAAGATCTGGGTCTCGGAAGTAGTCTTAATATTCATTCTATAGGTTTCAGGAAAACACCGGATGGAAACTTCAATATAGAAGCAGATATACGGGATCTTGATGGAGAAGAGAATATAGCAGAATGCACACTCTCAGCCGAAATAGAAAGAAACAAGCCCAAAGAATTCAACATGGAAATAAACAGAAATTTCGGCAATGAAACCGAAGTAAAATGCCAATACACCGAACTAAACGTAAAAGAAGGAAACCGACTACTAAAGATAAAGACCAAAGACAACGCTGGAAACACTGACTCAGCAACACTTCTTCTAGATACAAATACAGACATGATAAGGAAATGCAACGAAATACAGCCCGATGTCGTACTCAAAAAACTCAAAGAACTAGAAGCCCTATCAGAAAGAGAAAACATTTCAAAACAAGAAAAAGAAGAAATAGACAGCCTCATAAAAATGGCCGGAGAACTCATAAAATGCATACAAGAAGACGAAGAACCTGAAATCACCATAACTCCAATACAAGAAAATACCAAAAACCAACTCGCACTATGGTTCCTTCTTATAATCGCACTAATACTCCTCATAGTAGCAGCCCTAATATACAGATATAGAAACCACAGAAATACAGATACAAAAACCACAGAACAACCGGATAGGAATACAAGGAAAGCTTCAGATATCTGAATTCTAAAGCCTTAAAAAGCTCGGTAGAGAATACCTAAAGACAATGAAAACTATAAAAAGAGACGAACTGAAGAAGAAACTGGAAAAAAACGAGGACTTCCACCTTGTAAACGTATTATCAGAGGATAGCTTCGAAAGGAAAAGACTTCCAAAATCCATAAACATCCCTCTTGACCAACTTGAGAAGGAGGCGCCAGAGAGATTTGACAAGAACGATGATATAGTGGTTTACTGCGCCTCAGAGAAATGTCAGGCAAGTCCTAAGGCTGCTAAAAAGCTCTCCGAGCTAGGCTTCAATAACGTTAAGGACTACGAAGAAGGCGTAGAAGGATGGAAGGATGCAGGTCTTGAACTAGAAGGCTCGAAGGCTTGAGGCTCCTTCTCCTCTTTTTTTCTTTTTCAGATCTTCTATATAAATACATGGGCACCAGTTCCCCACTAGAGCCGAGGTAACAGGCCTAAAATCTTATATTTTTCTATTCTATCCTGTATCTGAGTACAGCAGCTATGCCTTCCGCCATGTTCCAGAGCCTCTCTCCTTCCTCGTGGTCTCTTGAGATCCTCATGAAGTCAGAATCCATTTGAGAGGCCTTTGCCTTGAACATGGTAGCTACATCCTTTAGCTCCTCCAGATCCATCTTTGCGCCACATTCATCACAGTAATGCTCCTCGTTCTCAGCCTCGAACTCCGAGATATGTTTTACCTCTTCACCCCCACATTCAGGGCATTCCAAGGTAGCCTCCTTCTTCTCGAAGTCTTCGGAAACTAGAACCTTCTCCACAGCACCCATTTTAAGGGCCTTGGCGACATCTCTCAAGCCATAGACTGACAGACCGTTGTCCTTCTTCAGGTTCTTGAGGAACTCGTTCACAGCATTCTGTTCCCTTATAGCTTCGGACTCAGATATAACCTCTCCAGACTTACCTATCATCTCCTCCAGGCCTTCCTCTCCGGAGTAATTAGTTCCTATACGCGCCAGAACCTTGTCAACCAGAGCATCAGGCAGGTAGTCCTTCTCCACCAGGTCTTCCTTTGCAAAACCAGGACCTCCAACTATCACCCCTAATAGCTCGTCGTTTCTAGCCTTCTTGAGAAACGCCTTCTTGGATTTATCAGCTATATCGGTTAAAAACGTTTCATACATATTCTCCCGGATCCTCTCGAATCTCTGCTGGCTGTTATGCACCACAAAACCGTCTGCCACAAAGTTATGCATTCCCGGAACCTCAATATCGTAGAATTCTTTCTCTCTATCCAGATCTACCTCTTCTTTATTATCTACCTTCAGAAGGCTGATATCTCCATTACAAATGCCTTCAAACATCTTAATTATCTCTTTACATCTTTCTCTCCTATTTCCTTCTGGCAGCTCCTCCTTCTTCTCCTTAAATACCGGTATTATACCTCTCTCAAACCTGTCGTAAGAGATAAACTTCTCATCACGGAAATAGGGGTTGAACTTCTCGAAGTTCTCTGTATTCATACCTACCTCCTCCGCAAGATGTCTCACCCTGGAGCCTCGTAGAGGTATCTTGTCAGAACGAAATCTATTACTGATAGAGCCTGCAAGATCCTCCAGCTTATCTACTTTGTCTTTAGCTGTAAAGCCTATGTTCCTTTTGAAACTCTCTACCGATCGCTTATCTGATATTCTTAATCTGAACTGGTGCGACTTCTCTTTATCTCCTTCAAGGTGTCCTATACTGATATCCTGTTCTTTAATGCTAGCTGTTATACCGAATCTCTGCAGTAGAAGCATAATCTCCTTAACCAGAGCTTCGCTAGTCATAGATATAGATATAACATTTTCAGTCACCGATCCTTCAGCATCAAAGACCCCTCTGAGATATGCTGCCAGTATCCTATCCTCCGAAGTCTGCACCTTCGTGGGTGTAGATCCCTCCCTAGAGTTATCAAATGTGGCTGGAAATTCTTCTTTTAGTCTTTCAACAAGGCTCTTGCTATATAACCGTATCCTGTGGTAGTTTTTGTCCTCTCTAAGAACTATAGTCGGCTCAAGATCAAAAAGAGATTTGAAAAGATCTTTATATGACTCTGCCACTCCTCTCCTATCCTCATAAAACTCCAGTCTATTACCGTCAACAGATCCATCTCCTTCAAAGTAGCCCAGGAATTGAGCGAACCTCTCATTTAGTTGTTCCGGGAATCTGAACTTTTTCTCCTTTACACAGTGTTCAGATATAAAGTCGTATCCTATATCCAGGGCCTCCTTCAGGGCTTCAAGAGTGGATTTTGAAGGAGTCCTCTGGGCTTTCTCGAATTTGCTTATAGCGGTCTGTGAGACATTTGCCTTGTCGGCCAGTTCCTTCTGTTTAAGACCTTCCCTTTCTCTTTCCTTCTTTAGCTCCTCTCCTGCGCTCTGAGTCATCTCAAACGAAAACGGTATATCAACATCGAGACTGTGTGTTTTCCCCTCTAGATCCATACTTCGACTCCCTACTAGGAAATCCTCCTCCTCTATATCCTCTACGAACTTTTCTTCGACCCCTTTATCAGTAAATACAAAGAACCTATGGTTTTTTGTAGCTTCTATCTCTCTTTTAGGATTTCTGGTATTGAGAACATAGAAGGAATCATGTCTAGAAGTGAATACAGAGTTATGCTGAGCTTCGTCTAGGGAGAAGTTATCAAAATCAGCAGATATTACCTTCTTAGATTTTTCATCCATCTCAGAAATCTTCTTGATCTGTCCCCCGGGTAGAACGATCCTTGCATCCTGATGAAGGCACTGCCCTCCTTTAGTCGTCTTTCCAGGCACATTAGATTCTAAAGTATATTCTACAGACAGGTGGTTGCCTCTAAGATATCCGATAGCTGCCTCGGACTTGTCCAGACATATAAGGCCGTAGACATCGCTCTCTATAAGGAAGTCCTCAAGAGGATCCAGAACAAACGTCTTGTCGCACTTGTACAGCCTCGATTCGACAGGTTCTGGAGGCTCAACCTCCCAGAGCTCTATGTCGGTCTTTCCCTCCCTCTCGGAGACATTCCCTGCAAAAAGCGCTATACCGTTCTCAGGTATCTCTCCTGCCTCCTTAAGTCTCCTCTGTATCTTGTCCAGAGCACTCTGGACGTTCTTCCGGGTTGCCTTGGACTTTATATTTTGAGCCTCTGACTTCTCGGAGGTAACGAACTCTATCATCTTCCTCAGGTCGTAGTCCGGAGGGATGTAGAGGCTCACAAGCTCAGTATTCCTGCCTCTAATCTCGGTGAGCCTATCCAGGGTTTCCTGAAGTTCATACTTGTCCATAACCATTTTGAAAGAACACCTTTGTACAAAAGGGCTACCTCACAACCACTGCAAAGTTCTCCGTGGTTACAAGGCTTCCCTCTTCACCTCTAATAGAGAACTTCTCCTCAACCTCGAAGTCCTCGTCCTCCAGTTCAACAGTTTCACCCGAGCCAAGCCTTGCCGTCAAGGTTCCATCGGAAATCTCGAAGCTCTCTTCTTCCAGAGCCTTCTCAAGGTCCTTGACCCTGTCACCCAGCTTTGGACCTACCTTCGAATAGTCCAGATCTATTGATTCTATGCTCCGCTTCATCTCGGGAGACTCCTTCTCGATTTCCAGGTTTTTTATGTGCATTGCTCTCTTAACCACATCTTTCACGTTTTCTATATCTCTCTCAGTATATATAACCACTTCCTCCAGATCCTCGTTGAGGGACATTCCCCTGTCTGACTTGTACTTCCTGAGAGCAGAAACTATCTCAATCGCATTCTCTCCTTCTTCCATCTCTTTCTCAAAGCTCTCCTCTTCTTCAGGCCAGTCTGAGACATGTATTGATTCTTCTCCTTCAAGGTCCTTATAGAGCCTGTGGTATATCTCCTCTGTTATATAGGGCATTATAGGGGCCAGGAGCTTCAATATTTTAAGAAAGGACTGGTATAGGACGTAGACAGAGCTTGGGTCTTCATTTTGGTAGAGGTTCTGCTTGACGAACTCCAGGTAGTTGTCTGCCAGATCGTGCCAGAAGAACTGCTTTGCCAGCTCCTTCGAACGGTCGTATTCATATTTCTCGAACCAGTGGGTTGCCTCAGATACGGTCTTGCTGAGCTTTCCAAGCAGCCATCTGTCCATAACCGAGAGATCTTCCGGTCTATCAGGCTTCCTATCTATGAACTCGCTGAGGAACCTAGCTACATTCCATAGCTTTGTTATAAGCTTCTGGCCGGCTACAAGATCGTCCTCGCGGTACACCAGGTCTTCCCCAAGCTTCACCTTGGAACTCCACCATCTAAGAGCGTCCGCAGAATACTTGTCCGCAACCTTTTCCGGCTCTACGACTATCCCCTTGGACTTGGAGAAGGAGACTCCTTCCTCCGCCATACCCATGCCAGATATCATTATATCTTTCCACGGAATTGAATCGGTGTGGTAGTGGGACTTCAAAAGGGTGTAGAACGCCCATGTCCTTATTATGTCGTACCCCTGAGGTCTTAGATTCATAGGATATATCTCAGTTCTCTCATCCTTGCCCCCCCAGCCCATATTAATCAGAGGAGTCAGTGAAGAAGTAAACCAGGTGTCCATAACATCCCTCTCGGGTTCGAACTCCGAACAACTACATTCAGGGCATTCCTCGATGCCAGGGTCTTCCTCAAGCGGATCTACAGGCAGGTTTTCCTCTTCCGCAAGCACAGGCCTGTCACAGTCCCTGCAGTACCACACAGGGAACGGGACACCGTAGAAGCGCTGTCTGGAGATACACCAGTCCCACTTCAGTCCATCGGTCCAGTCATCGAACCTTGACTTCATGAAGTCGGGGAACCATTCGACCTCTGAAGCGCGCTCCTTGAGTTCTTCCTTGGAGCCAAGCATCTCCACGAACCACTGCTCGGCAAGATAGTATTCCACAGATGTTCCACACCTTTCATGAATCCGCACTGCATGTTCCAGTTCTTCTCTTCCGATCAAGAGATTCTCTTCATCCAGGTCTTCTATTATTGACTTTCTTGCCTCTTCTACAGAAAGCCCCTCATATTTGCCTGCCTTCTCGTTCAGGGTTCCATCGTCATCTATAAGGAGTCTTAGATCCAGATCATGATCCTTCCACCATTCTATGTCTGTCTTGTCTCCAAATGTACAGACCATCACTGCTCCGGAGCCGAACTCCATATCCACCTTGTGGTCAGTCTCTATCTCTACAGTTCTGTCCGACATAGGTACCTGGATCTCCTCGCCTATGTGTTCCTGGTATCTATCGTCGTCCGGATGCACAAATACAGCTACACAGGCCTGTATAAGTTCCGGACGGGTGGTTGATATCTTAAGGAATCCTTCAGAGTCCTTCAGAGGGAACTTTATGTGGTTTAGATGCGAGTCCTCTTCCTCATCCTCAAGATCTGCCTGTGCAATTCCCGTCCTACATTCAGGGCACCAGATCACGGGATCTTCCTTTCTATAGAGCAGGTTCTTCCGATGGAGGTCAAGGAAAGAAAGCTGTGATACTCTCTGGCTCCTGTCGTTTATGGTTGTATATAGAAGGTTCCAGTCGACAGAGATTCCAAGGCGATCCCAGATCCTTCTGTAGTTCTCCCTGCCCTGCCGGGTAACCTTCTTACATTTATCTATGAACTTAGATCGGCCCATGTCGTGCTTATCTATATCAAGCTCCCTCTCTACGTATCTCTCGGTTGGTAGGCCGTTGTCGTCGAACCCCATAGGGTAAAATACGTTGAAGCCCTGCATCCGCTTGAAACGGGCTATAAACTCGGCCTGGGTGTAGCTCATAGCATGTCCTACATGCAGGTCACCCGACACATATGGGGGCGGAGTGTCAATAGAATAGACCGGTCTGTCGGAGTCCGGGTCAAACCTATAAATCTGCATCTGCTTCCATCTCTCCCTCCATTTCTCCTCAACACTGTCGGAATCATACTGCTTCGGAAAATCCATATCTGTCGAACTTGTTGAATCAGCCATCAGGAAAATTTTCTGAAACAGTATTTTTATACGTTGGTGCAGAGAGGTCAAAAGAGAATCAGGGCGCTATCGGGAGAACTCAAACTCCCATGAGGCAACGGGTTGACCATCCATCTCTAATTCCAGGTCAAATCCCTCTACCTTGTTGTTCTCTATCCCCTGTTCAAGTATAATCTGGTAAGAGACAAAGTCCAGGTTGTTGCGATGCAACATATCGGAGGCGAGTTCTCTTTCATCAGCTATATAGTTGAGAGGGAAGTGTATGGAGTATTCATCTTCCTCGCCTATCCTGTAAAGGTGGCTTATAACACTCTCCCAGGAAGAGCCATGGCAGGATTCCCAGTATAGACCTGTATGAACGAAATCTTTGAACTCCCTAAATATTTCGGCTCCATCCTCTTCAGCCTCTTGGATATCCTCCAAGACAAATATACCGTCCCAGGACTCTATAGAGACATCGGCTATCTCTCGGTATCTCTCGGAAAAGTCCTCTGGGTGGTGTACATAGAGAAACCGGTCATAGTAGTCCCTACCTACCTCCTCTCTAATATTATTGTAGAAACTTTCCGGGGCAGGCCAGTAATTCGATATATGGGTAGCTACAAGGCAGGTACCCTCTTCTGTCCGGTACGATCTATCCTTTAGTGTTGGGTCTGACATCAGTTAAACAGTTTCAGGATATATTTTTATAATTTAGATGTTGACGCTGCAAATCTTTAAATTCCAGCACCACAAAAATCCTGTAGAGGTATAGAACATGGTAGAATGCAGGGAATGTGGAAAGGACTTTGAGAACAAGAGGTCGCTCCGATCTCACTATGTAGGTAGTGATGATCATAACTACGAAAAGGAAGAGTTCCAGAAGGTTTATGGCAGTGGAAGCACATCAGGAAGTGAAAAAGGCGTTAAAAGCCATGAAAAAGTCGAAGAGAAGTTGGATAAGCTAAATGCCCGGCTTGAAGATCTGAGCGAGAAGGTCAGAGACCTAGAAGGTAGAGAACTCATTAATGAACTGGAAGATATGGGGATGAAGGATCAGATAGCAGTTATAGAGGATGCTCTAGGAGTAAGAGACCCTAAACAGCAGAAGGAGAAGTTGAAGAAACTGGCCGAACTCATAGAGAGATGGGATGATCTGAAGATTCCTGAAAAGGTGAACTGGTTGTACAAGAAATACAGGGAACTGGAGGAAAAAATAGAAGGCTAGAAAGGGCCGGAACTGTTTCTAGGTTGAGTAATTAGGAGATTAGAGAAGGTAAGGATTTACCAGTAGTCGGACAGTCCAAAAAGCAGAACAGAACCTTTATAAAAATATCTTTTTGATTTGTTATTATGGTGGTACAATTAGGGGTTCTGTAGAGAATAAAGCAGAGACAAAAAGCTGCGTGTTGGCAACACACATAGACCCGGACTACGACAGGCGTATGCCTGAAAAGTTCCAAAAAAGAGTGAAGAGGTACCTGAGCGCCGAGGATCGCCCCTTGATATATCTGAGAAGTACAGACAGCAGAGGCAAATACGATGAAGTGGCTGACACGATCTGGCATTCAGCAGGAGGAGCTATAGAGAATGATGAAAAGGCGGACGCACTTCTGGATCGATTCAACCACATAACCCATATAGGAGCGTACTGGGAGCAGTGCCACAGAGAAACATGGAAAGACCTCCAAAAAGGTCTTTACAGAAGGGATGAGAAAGACATATATACAGTAGAGATGCCTCTAGATCTTATAACAGGTCAGGATCGCCTGATATCAACCCAGGTAAAATCAGATCTGTCAAGAAAATGGGTTATAGATATCCTAAATTCTGCCTACAAGGAAGAATTCAGAAAACATCATGAAAACTCATTGGGAGTTAAACTTGACCTCGTGGAGAACCCTGACCCCAGCCTAATCTGGAAGATCTACACAGGCCGCTTCTAATCCACCACCCTCTGAAGTCCTTCCTTTCAACCGGGATTATATGCCTGGTTGTTAGAAGCCAGAATTATATCCTCCCAGCTATAATTTTTCTTCCAGACACTTCTTCTGCTCCATGGAACCACAGATAAATATTAGTCCGGAGCGCTGGAAGAAGGCCTCTGCAGGATTCCCGGGTATAGATAGGTTCACAGAACAAGGTGGCGACCTGAAGGACCTGGTTGAGGATTTTAGATGGAAAGTTTATTCCTTTTCTACTGTCGATAGGAACTTCTAGAGAGCCGTATTCCATACTTCCAGTATCTATTTAAATTTACGGAAGTACTCTATAAAAACCTAGAAAGGTGAAAAGTTGAAAGACAATCACCCATCCCTTACTATAGAGGATCACTCTATCCTCTCAAAGGAGGAGGAAAAAGAACTGATAGAAAAATATCAGCAGGGCGATAAAAAAGAGAAGGAAGAAGTCAAAAGAAAGATGTTGAAATATAACCAGAAACTGATAGCGGATAGAGCCTATAAGATGATCAAATCCTCCTATAATGCAGACGATGAACTGCTATCTGAGCTGTATCAAGAAGGTTCTAAAGGTATAGAACCTGCAATGGAGAACTTTGAGCTTGAAAGAGATGTCAAGTTCTCAACCTATGCCATACACTGGATAGACCAGAAAATGTTTCTATACATACGAGACAAAAAAGAACTGGTCAGAACTCCTGCCTACATACAGGAGATTATCAGGAAACTAGATAAGTACCTAGAGGAAGAGGAAAAAGACATCATGGAATTGGATATTGAAAGAGCTTCCTCGAAACTAGGAATAACCGAGAAAGAAGTGAAGAGGGCAGCAAAGGTAAGAGGTAGGGTTAAGCTGTCCACAGAAAGGCTGGAGGAAGAAAAAGGGTATCGTGTTTCAGGAAGAAAAGGAGAACATCCCGATACACAGGCTATAGAAAGAGATATAAGAGAGAATCTTGATAGAAAGCTTGAGGAGCTTGATGACCGAGCTGCCAAAATCCTAAAGCTCCGCTACTTTAAAGACAAAACACTCAAAGAGATTAGCGAATCACTGGATCCTACTATAACCAAAGAAAGAGTCCGACAGATAGAAAAGGAATCTCTGGAAAAACTCCAAGACATGATGGATGAAGAAAACTTCCTGTAGTTCAATCTACAAACCTCTCCAGCCTATCTTCTCCGTCCAGACTATAGGTTTTATTGTCGGATGCCAGTACGATGTTGTCGCCTTCGTAGTTTTCCTCAAGCCACTTTTTCTGATCTCCGAAGCTATAGATAAAGTTTATGCCAAAGTGCTGGAAGAAGGCACGATCCGGATCCAACTCTCTCACTATCTCAACAGCATCCTTCAGGTTCATGTGGCCCTTCCAAGATTTATTGTATGGCCGTACGACATTCAGAACCAGGTAGTCCGTAGAACCTATTTTTTCTATAAGGCCTTCAAATATCTCTGTATCAGGCACGTATGCAAAAGATGATTCCTCAGTCTCCAGACGGAAGCCTGCGGTTGAGACATCCTTGTGGTCTGTCTCAAAGAACTGGAGAGTTCCTCCCTCGATATTCAAGGTTATGCCATCCTCCGCCAGCACTCTTCTCTTAGGGCAGTCCAAGTAGTATTCCCCTAAAACAGGTTCCTCGGTTTCAGATCCCAGGACAGATCCCGGGGCTATAAGTGTTCCTGTGTCCTTCTTGCATCCGCCAGTTACCGCTTCAAGAACAACCTCGAGATCCCCACAGTGGTCTGTATGGCCGTGGGAGCAGAATACACAGTCAAGTTCTTCGAAATCTAAATCGTTCTCCAAGCCATGAACCAGAGCTCCAGGCCCTGGATCCACGTGCATCTTGAAATTTTCAGAGGATAGTATGAAACCGCCTGTCTGCCTCAACTGCTTGATCATGGCAAACCTTCCACCACCGGTTCCGAGGAACTTCAATTTCATAATCCTAATGGAAAAGTAGGTGGTTTAAGTTATAATAAAGTGGGGAAGTGGGGAAAAGTTTTTTAGAGCAGTTAACCATAAATGGGATTTAGATAAAGGTTTTGTAGTATAAGAATGACAGAAGATAACTGGCATGCGGAAGAACCGGAAGACATCTATGAAGATCTGGACACCTCTGAAGAGGGTCTTTCCCAGGAAGAGGCGGACAAAAGGCTGGAAGAATACGGTAGGAACGAGATAAAGAGAGGGGAGGAGATCAGCCCTCTGCAGATCTTCTTCTCTCAGTTCGATGACTTTCTAGTCTATCTGCTCATTCTTGCAGCCGTGGTTTCTCTGGGAGTAGGGCTGTTCCCGGGGCATGAGCCGGAATATGTGGACGCGACCCTTATCTTCCTCATACTTCTGGGCAACGGCATATTTGGATTTATACAAGACTACAAGGCAGAGAAATCTATCGAGGCGCTGAAGGATCTATCAAGCCCTGATGCAACAGTTCTAAGAAACGGCAAGAAGAAGGTCGTGGATTCCAAGGATATTGTTCCCGGAGATATAGTATTTATAGAACAGGGAGATGCAGTACCTGCAGACGCAAGGCTCCTGGAAGATTCAAGTCTTTCGGTTGACGAGTCAGCACTTACCGGGGAAAGCTCTCAGGTGTCAAAGGAGGCTGACAGGCTTGATGAAGAAACTCCCCTGGCTGAGAGGGAGAATATGCTGTACATGAACACCAATGTGGTTAAAGGCCGTGGAAAGGCTCTGGTTGTGGATACAGGTATGGATACAGAGGTCGGAGATATCGCAACACAGCTTGAAGAGGCTGAAAAGGAAGATACACCGTTCCAGAAGGAAGTGGATGACCTGGGTAAGAAGATAGGTTACGGGATACTGGCGATAATCCTCCTTGTAGGAATATTCCAGTTCTCTCTTACCTCGACAGGTATTCTACCAGTACTTCTCGTGGCTATAAGCCTGGCGGTTGCAGCTGTTCCGGAAGGAATGCCCGCGGTGGTGACTCTTACACTGGCACTGGGGTCGAAGAAGATGATCAAGAAGAACGCTCTGGTCCGTAGGCTTCCTGTAGTGGAGTCACTAGGTTCGGTGGATGTGATTGTATCGGACAAGACCGGGACGCTTACAGAGGACCTTATGACCGTCCGGAAGATCTACACAAACGGTAAGGAATATGATGTGACCGGAGATGCTAAGGGTGAGGAAGGAAAGTTCAAGAGAGATGAAGAAGAGGTCGAAGGAGAGGAGCTAGAGAAGATACTGAAGTGTGGGGATATATGCAACAACGCCGAGATGACTGAAGGAGGAGAGGACTTCATAGGAGATCCGACAGAGATGGCATTGCTGGTGTCAGCAGACAAGGCAGGTATAGAAGGGAAGGGGGAGAAGGTCAAGGAAGTGCCTTTTTCCTCAGAGAGGAAGCGCATGACCGTTGTAACTAAAAATGACGGATACACCGCATGGATGAAAGGAGCTCCAGAGGTAGTTCTTGAGAGGTGTGACCGAATACTGGTAGATGGAGAGGAGAAGGAGCTTACAGAGGATAAGAAAGAAGAGATCCTGGAGAAGAACCACGATTTTGCCGAAAATGCTCTAAGGGTTCTGGGATTTGCTTACAGAGGGCTTGAGGATCTTTCCTCCGACAGCGATAATATAGAGAGCGGGATGGTGTTCCTGGGCCTCCAGGGGATGATCGATCCTCCAAGAGACGAGGTTAAGGATGCTGTGCAGGACTGTAGGGATGCAGGTATCAGGGTTATAATGGCTACTGGAGACAACATAGAGACAGCCAAGGCTGTCGGGGAGGAGATAGGCTTCAATCCTGAAGGAGCGCTTACAGGAAACGAAGTAGAGGAGATGAGTGAAGAGGAGCTTGAAGAGGCTGTGAAAGATGTGGAGGTGTTTGCAAGAGTATCTCCATCCCACAAGGTCAGGATTCTGGAGGCTCTTAAGGCGAACGGACATAGAGTTGCGATGACCGGGGACGGTGTGAACGATGCTCCGGCGCTCAAGGACTCCGATGTAGGGATATCCATGGGTGTGAGAGGTACGGATGTCGCCCAGCAGGCCTCGGACATGGTTCTGCAGGACGATAACTTCGTGACTATAAGAGATGCTATAGCAGAGGGGAGAGGTATATTCGACAACATACAGAAGTTCGTGTCATATCTGCTCTCCTATAATGCTGGAGAGGTTCTTCTGGTATTCTTCGGTATACTTATAGGAAGCCTGGCCTATCCAGGGGTATTCCAGTCAGGAAAGGAGGTTCTAGTTCTTACACCTGTGATGCTGCTGTGGATCAACCTGGTTACGGATGGTCTGCCTGCCCTGGCGCTGGGAGCGGATCCAAAGGTCGAGGGTATCATGGACAGACCTCCTAGATCTCAGGATAGTTCGGTTATAGACAGGAAGATGATTGTCATGATTATGGGTATAGGAGCCCTTATGACCGTTACACTGCTTCCGGTGTTCTTCCGGTTCGTGCAGGAGCTACAGCTTGCGCAGACACTGGTGTTTACAGGCCTTGTAGTGTTCGAGATGGTTGGTATACAGGCCATAAGGAAGACCTACCATACTAGAGTTTTCAGCAACATGTGGCTGTGGGTAGCTATAGCAGGTTCGCTGGTGCTGCAGGCGATACTGCTGTACACACCTCTGAGGCAGTTCTTCAAGGTGGTGCCGCTGACACTTGCCCACTGGGGTTGGATAGCGGTGGCTCTTGCAGTCTTCTTCGTCCTGGTGGCAGGGCTGGTATGGATCAGGAGCTTCTTCAACAGCACAATAGAACGGTAGAGCAGTGGTATAATGGATAAATACTACGTATGTCCTGAATGCGGGTACAAGCAGAAGTCGGAAGCACAGAAGCAGATAAAGTGCCACAGGTGCGACAGGACATACCAGAGGAGGAAGGCAAAGGTCGCGGAGAA